>JAHFFC010000094.1:0-3593 GCA_023248175.1 Candidatus Omnitrophota bacterium
GTCATCCACTGCCCTCTAAGGAGTTGCACCAACAACTCTGTTTTCAGATGCTGTGGGACTGGGTAGATCGCATGACGGATGCCAACAGCCGCCGTGGAACGTGCCCCGATCTGAATCGTAACAGGATTATGGAGAATTTGATTAACGAGTGTTCGTATTTCCGCCGGCATGGTAGCAGAGAAAACCAGATTCTGCCGTTTGGCAGGAAGAAGGCGGATAATTTTTTGGATATCCGGAAGAAATCCCATATCGAGCATCCGGTCTACTTCATCCAGAACAAAAACCTCCAAATCCACAAAGTCAATCCCGCGTCCTGAATAAATATGATCCAGCAGACGACCGGGGGTCGCCGAAATAATATCAACTCCTCTAGCCAGAGCGCTGACCTGAGGCTGTATCGGGACTCCTCCAAAAATTGCGACTCCCTTCAAGTGAACATAGCGAGAGAGCTCTCGCAAATGTTCCATCACTTGTAAGGCAAGCTCACGTGTAGGAGTGATGATAAGAACGCGGGTATTCTTACGGCTGGAACCGGCGAGTAACCGATGAAGAATCGGAAGGACAAAAGCGGCCGTTTTCCCGGTCCCCGTCTGCGCACACCCAATGACGTCCCGTCCCGCCAGGATCGCCGGAATCGCTTGCGCCTGAATCGGTGTTGGGCGTATAAAACCCATATTGGAAATCCCTTTGAGGAGATGAGGATGGAGTTTCAGTGAATCAAAAGTTAAGAGATCATCATTTTTAGGCATCAATTCCTTTCAACATAAACTATCCTACAGATTGGCGACCGCTATCGCTCATCTGATTATCGGACGCGGTCAGTACCCATTCGAACAGCCTCCTCTCTCTTTATACCAGAAAGTAGCCCAGAAAGTCACTGAATTACGCCTTTTGGGCATGTCTCACCGAGAGATAGCCAGAACCCTGATCCGAGTGCCACCCCAACTTGATGTTCCAGTTTGGAACATCAAGCCTTTAAACTCCTCCTTTTACTCTAAGACGCTCCCAAGGAGGATTTTCTTTCAAGAAAAATGGGATTTTTTACTGCTGATTGAGTTCCGCCCGGACTGTCGTCTCCAGATAATAAACATATTCTTCGTACTTCCCGGGGTAAAGACGCACGGATCCATCCTTTACCTCGACAATTTTTGTGGCAACCAGATTAACGAAAGTGCGATCATGGCTGATAAAGAAAAGTGTCCCGGCAAAGGATTTGAGTGCCCTGCCCAGCACCTCAACCGTCTCAAAATCAAGATGGTTTGTCGGCTCATCCAGCAATAACGCGTGGTTTTTCCCTAATAGCAACCCTGCCAGGCAGGCCCGCGCCCATTCACCACCGCTCAACACCGAAAATTTCTTTTTCACATCGTCCCCTTTAAAAAGGAAACTCCCAGCCATGTTGAGGATTTCCTGCCGTGAAACGGAAGAATCCGCCGCTTCCGAAAGATAAGTATAAACATCCGTATCAGAGTGTAACGCCGAGAAAACGTGCTGGGCGTAATAACCTATTTTCATGTTATACCCCCAGGAATAGCTCCCCTCTTTCACGATCAGATCTCCAGCGATCGTTCGCAGAAACGTCGTCTTTCCCTGCCCATTGTCACCGAGCACGGCAACGTGGGATCCTTGATCCACCTCCACGGAGATACCACCAGCCACCTTTTTTTCGGGGTAACCGATCCCTAAATTGTCGCATCGAAGCGCGAAGCCGCTCTTCCGTTCAACAGAGGGAATTTTGATGCGGACGTTTGAAAGCGGATGCCCGACCTCAATGGTCTTCATCCTTTCGATCTGTTTCATTTTAGATTTTGCCTGAGCCGATTTTGACGCTTTGGCGCGGAAACGGTCCACAAACGCCTGAAGTTGTTTCTGCTTGGCCTCCACGTTCTTGTTATAACTAATCGTTTGTTTCTTCCGCTCTTCTTTAAAGATCAAATACTCTTCAACCGTTCCCGGATAAAGCGTACAGCCGCCGTTTTCTATCTCAAGCGTATCCTCACAGGTTTTTTTGAGGAATTCACGGTCATGCGAAACAATCAGAAATCCGCCGCGATATTCCCACAAAAATTCTTCCAGTAAAATCAAAGTTTTCAGATCGAGATAGTTCGTGGGTTCATCCAGGATCAGAAAATTAGGGTCGGTAAGAAGCATTGAGGCCAGTTTAACGCGAGTACGGTACCCACCGGAAAGAGCTCCGATCTCCGCCTTCAAGATTTCACTCTTTAATTGAAACCGTCCCGCGACTTTTCCGCACTCCCACTCTTCCTTACCGCTGTGCCGGGTCAGGAAATCCATCACGGTTTCTTCAAGAGAATAAGGGTCTTGTTGCTCGAGATAGCTGAGCCGAAGAGCTGAGCTTTTGTTGACACTACCGTCATCTTCTTCTTCATGACCAGTGATAATTTTGCAAAGCGTTGACTTACCCGCGCCGTTTCTCCCGATGACGCCGATCTTCTGGTTCTCTTCGAAAGAAGCGGTCGCGCCGTCCAGGATCACGCGCGCGCCATAACTTTTATGAATATCGTTGAGCTGAAGCAGGACTTTCATTAAAATATTATACCCTCCGTGTCAAATATGGACGGGGAAATGGAGAACGCGATCACTGCCGAAAGCGTATAGGGTCATTCGAAACTGATTGGCGGCCAGCTCCGTGGTATCCATACGGTACAGAAGTTGTTCTTTGGGCTTTATCCCTTTTCGAGTCTTGATGGCTTCTCGACCAAGCCCACCACGGCGGGTCTGGATGGCGAAATGAAGCTTATTTTGGACAATGCTAAAAAATTCCAGCGTTTCTTCTGCTTTTGGGTCGTAATCAACCGCCAGTTTGTAAATATCCCGAATCTTTTGATAAAACCTCTTCTCGCTGGAACGAATATCTCTGATGCGTTCCAGCACATCGTCAAAATAGTCTGATCCAATATTCACACCCGCCTTCAGGCGCTCATCGTCCATGGCAAAACCTTTGACCACATACTCACTCAGGCGGTCTATCGCCCACTTACGGAATTGAGTTCCCCGGTGCGACCGGACACGAAACCCAACAGCAACGATCACTTCTAGATTGTAAAAATCAACGCTCCGCGAGACCTCACGGGACCCCTCTTTTTGAACTATTAGGAATTTCCTAACAGTTGGCCCGGTCATCAGTTCGCCTTCGGCAAAAATATTCTTAATATGCTCATTTATTGTTGGCACTGCCACCTGAAACAGATCAGCCATCATCTTTTGAGTGAGCCAAGCCGTCTCATCCTGCAGGCGAACTTCCAGCCGGGTTTTACCGTCTTCGGTCTGGTATAAAATCAGATCGGATTTGTTTTGCTCTTTTTTATTCATAACAATTAGGAATGGTCCTGATTTTTGACCCGTGGCTTCGCCACGAGACGAGCGTATTCTGTTCGCACCAGTGCTGGATAAATAAGAACCGTTGTAAATACAAAATAAGAATCATGTTAAAAAAACAGAAAAGGCTTTTTCAGTGACTCAGATAACCAGGTTTGAAAATCTCTAACAGCACCCATGTATGTTCCATCATTTATGTTACTGGAATTCTTGTCACTGAAACCAAGAGAGTATGTTGAGTAAGAATTGCCTTG
>JAHFFC010000094.1:3639-4107 GCA_023248175.1 Candidatus Omnitrophota bacterium
TATCTTTATACCGAAGCGCCCAATAAAGAATGAGCAGATTGGACCCATTTAAGATATTGGAAACACCCCCAGGGCCCATTTGAAATCTCAGTCCATCTTCTACCACCTGATTGGGGAATATAGCTAAATTTTTATCTTGATAATAGGGCTGGATCTCTTGTTTGTTCACTTCGACCAATCTAAAAAGCAGACTACTATTATAAGTAAAAATGTCCTTGCCACCTAACTCTTTAGATTGAGGTGTTAGAGACTTTAAAAAATTCTCCACGTCGGTCTGTTCGGCATCGAGATTCTTCCTAAAATATGTAGCAAAAACCCCCATGAGATCTAAGATAAGCCTATTTCTTTCATCAATAGTCTGCTCCTGTAGATACCGATCTTTATGCTTATCTCGCATTTTCCTTTCTATTGTGGCATCCTTACTTTCTAATATGATTGCGCGGCAATTTCTAAGGCAGTAATCATCTG
>JAHFFC010000095.1 GCA_023248175.1 Candidatus Omnitrophota bacterium
CTTTTTGTGACAAAGCAAGTGAGTCCCCTGTAAAATCAGCCACATCCTGAATCGCCCCTTCCTGGCAATTGTGCGCCAGGATAATGGAATCCCGTTCCTTGGCAAGGAGTTGGATTTTATCTTTGAGCATCTTGTAATACGCTGGTTCTGTCATGAGCTTCACCGTGATCAGCGGACAGCGGTTAGGAAAGCACTGTCCGCTGAACGCTGTCCGCTGTCCGCTGTCCGCTAATTAAAATGGTACAATAATTCCCTTTTCCTGCAACTTCACGACCCGCACATCCGTAAACGAGTATAACTTTGCCGGCCGCTGCGGCCCTCCATCGGTTTTCATGCCGCCGGTATCCTTCAAAATATGAAGCTGGATCATTTTTTTTCTGAAATTCCGTTTATCTAATTTTTGATGGAGAATGATTTCATAAGCCTGCTGGAGTTCTGACAATGTAAATTCCTTGGGAAGCAATTGAAAACAGATCGTGGTGTAGTTGACTTTATGCTGTAACCGTTCCAGAGCGTAGCGGATAATTTCGCGATGATCAAAAGCCGGTTTCGGCAGTTTCTGAACAGGAAACCACTTGGCCTCGGATGTATCCGCTTTCGCCCGAAGCTGGAAGTTCTCCCAATTGATCAACGCATAATAGGAGACGGTGATGATCCGTCCGCGCGGATCGCGGTCAGGGTCCCCAAAGGTGTAGAGCTGCTCCAGGTATACCCGACTCACGCTGGTCTCCTCCTGCAGCTCCCGCAGGGCCGCTTCATCCACCGACTCGTCCTTCCGCACAAACCCGCCGGGAAGGGCCCAGACCCCTGAAAACGGGTCTTTGATCCGTCGGACCAAAAGAACCGCTAACTTCTTCTCCCATATGGTAAAGAGCACGACATCAACGGTGACAGCCAGGCTATGATCTAGTTTTGGCGCTTGGGCAACCCTCATAAGTGTATCCCCTACACTAACAAAGTTTAGTGTATCAAATACACTTTGTCAAGTAGAAATTTTGCCGGGAAACCACTATACTATTTCCGTTATGCCAAAGACTCTTTTTGAAAAAATCTGGAACCGCCATGTAGTAGCAAACCTGCCAGATGGAACAACGTTGATCTATGTGGATCGGCATCTGATCCATGAAGTCACTAGCCCCCAGGCCTTTGAGGGGCTCCGTTTGGCTCGGCGGAAGGTTCGCCGTCCCGATTTGACATTTGCCACGATGGACCATAACGTCCCGACCGAGGATCGTCTGAATATTCAAGACCCCATCTCAAAAACTCAAATTGAAGCACTGGTAGCAAATTGTCAAGAATTTGAGATTCAACTCTATGACTTAAAAAGCGACCGGCAGGGTATTGTCCACATCATCGGCCCCGAACTTGGATTGACACTTCCTGGAACCACCGTTGTCTGTGGGGATTCTCATACCTCCACTCACGGTGCCTTTGGAACTTTTGCTCTCGGGATCGGGACCTCTGAGGTGGAACATGTTTTAGCCACCCAATGCCTCCCGCAGAAAAAACCGAAAACTTTTAAGATAGAATTTGGCGGACAACTCAAACCCCCGGTCAGCGCCAAGGATATGATTTTGAAATTAATCGGTATGATCGGCACTGCCGGTGGAACAGGGTATATCTTGGAATATGGCGGCGAAGCCGTCCGTGCTCTCTCGATGGAAGCTCGGATGACGATGTGCAATATGAGTATCGAAGCGGGTGCCCGAGCTGGCATGATTGCCCCGGATGAGACGACGTTTCAATATATCGCTAGCGGTAACCGCCCGTTTGCTCCGAAAGGGAAAGATTTTGAAAAAGCAGTAGTTTTCTGGAGAACACTCTCTAGTGATCCAGAGGTTCGGTATGATCGTGAGTTAACCATAGAAGCTGACAAGGTCGCTCCTCAAGTGACATGGGGGACTAACCCGGGGATGGTGATGGATGTAACAGGACGAGTTCCAGAACCGGACAAAGTTCCCGGTTACAGCCGCAAAGATGTCGAGAACGCGCTTGAATATATGGGGCTTCGACCCGGAACCCCGATGACGGACATTAAAGTAGACACAGTTTTTATCGGCAGTTGCACGAATGCCCGTATTGAGGATCTCCGAGCCGCGGCAGAGTATTTCAAACGAGGGAAAGTCGCCAGAGGAGTTCAAGTGCTTGTGGTTCCGGGATCTCAACAAGTTAAACGGCAGGCAGAGGACGAGGGACTCGACAAAATTTTTAAAACTGCCGGCTGCCAATGGCGAGATTCCGGATGCAGTATGTGCCTGGGTATGAATCCAGACCAACTAAAACCCGGAGAGCGAAGTGCCTCCACCTCCAACCGTAACTTTGAAGGTCGCCAAGGCAAGGGGGGACGAACCCATCTAGTCAGTCCCCAAATGGCTGCCGCCGCCGCCATCGCGGGGCATTTTGTGGATATAAGAGAATGGAAATAAAGTTACAGGTGTCTGCACTTTGTGTTGTAATACAGCTTATGTTACAGTTCTGTTATCCACTCCTTTTATGGATGATTTTGTCTTTATTGAAACTTGGCTCTATAAGCGGTTCTTCAGGATTTTCTGTGGATCCCACACCCCTCTTTGTAAAAGAGGGGTCGGGGGAGATTTTCCAAATCATAAGTTCTCCCATATCTTCTCAATGACCCCTTCTATGTTCTCAAAAACTTCTCTAGCGTTTTTCCCGCATCTGTCATCCCTTTTCTAAGCCGTTGGGAATGTTCCTTCAACTTCTTGTTGTAATCAAGCATGCCCTCTTAAAATCCCCCCTCACCCCCCTTTGATAAAGGGGGGGACTTCCCCCACACAATTCCCTGAAGAACCCTATAAGCTATGCTTCGGATTTTTCCGCCCTGCAATGGTCGTACCACAGAAGAATGTGTACGATTCGGCTACATGGATTCCTCCATAGTAAGCTCTTGAATTTTTCCATAATCTTCCACTCCTTCAATAACCTTAGTCCATAATGCTAATGTTTCTTTTCTAAACTGACGGCTATTAGCTATTGCAAGTAATTCATCATATCTTGTGGAAAGATGCTGAGTTTTTATCCCGGCATAAAACCTTTCTAATATCCTCTCTTTCTCTTTTTCCCTCAATAATAACGTGTTTTTAAACTCTTCCTCGCCTAATAATAACGCAGTCCTTATTTCAACTTCTATTACACCTAAAGATGCATGAGACAAATCAACAACGATGTCTTTATCTAATAATCTACTCTCACAGTAAGCCTCTTCAGCATTTTCATGTATAAGCTGGCTTTTCCCAATTTTAACCTCAAATTTTCTTTCGAAATCTTCTATCCCGCGTCTACTAAAGTATTTGCCGGGACCGGTGATATCTCTACAGACTACAAGATCAAGCCCATAAGGCGTTAGTAATTGACCTTTATTTTGTTGTTGTATCTTGAAGATCAAATCCCCTCTTTTCTCTGATATTACTTGCCATGTTGTCTTATCAAGATAAAACATAAATGGTAATCCTTTGAATCCTATTGATGCAATATCGCTATCGCTTTCTAGCATTGCTTCAGAACCCATCTCTCTATGGCCCATTCTTTGTGCGAATTCAAATCTATTCATATTGCGAATAGTGTTTAAATCCCCGAGTTTAAACATCTGCTGCCACAATTTAAATAAAACTATGGAAGTTTGGAATGGGGCATCGGCAAATAGCGACGGATTCGGCTCGATAGTTTCGCTTTTCTTTACCCTATCTCTAAGGAACGACTGTGGCGAGAGGATATTATATCTCATGTTACGCAGCAGTTCCCCTGTGGGACATCCTGTTTTCGAGCGACTTCGACGATTTTAGCTTCCGCCAGAGGCGGATCAGCCTCTGGCTGATTTGGACGAGGATGTCTTTGACCGAGATGTCCGACGAACCCTTGACCTTCAGGTCAAGGGTGAGGAGTTTCGAGGTCAATCCGAGTCCAAAAGCGTTAAAAAATCGTCGCGGAGCGAGGAAATAGGATGTCCCACCTTCA
>JAHFFC010000096.1 GCA_023248175.1 Candidatus Omnitrophota bacterium
GCAGAGTCAGCGGTGTGATAAATTGCTTCGCCTCTTCTGTCATCACCACAACTATAGAGTGCTCTTTTTCCCTTAAAAGAGAGATCAGATCGGCCACCTTATAAGCCGCAATACTGCCACTCACTCCGATCAGGATAAACTTCTGGTTGGGCAGGGGCTTCATTTTCCAGCGCCCTTTTTCAGTGCAATCTTCCCTTGACGAATTTCATCGAGTGCAACGGTCGAAGCCTTTGTTTTTAGGGAAGCCTCCACCAACTTCGGAGCTCCATTGGTTAATTCCATAACTCTCTGAGAAGCCAAGAGTACCAGCTGATAAACATTGTCCACTTTCTCTAAAAGCGGTTGCATGGAGAGATAGCTCATTTTTGTGACTCCTTCGTTCAGTTTTTTTCTGTCCTCACGATTGCAGAGAGAACTTTTAGAGCGCGCGACAGCCGATCATTGATGACTTCATGATCGTATAATTTCTTTTGGCTGATTTCCCATTTTGCTATCTTCAAGCGCGTTCTGATTTGTTGCGCAGAATCGGTCCTGCGCTTTTTAAGCCGCTCCAGGAGGTCTTTGATTTTAGGAGGGAGGATAAAAATCAAAACCGCCTCCGGCCATTTTCTTTTAACCTGTTTCGCCCCCTGTATATCCAGACAGGCGATCACGTTTTTCCCGCGGATAATTTTCTCCTCGACGAACCGCTTGGGCGTTCCGTAGTAATGCCCGAAAACAGCCGCCCATTCCAGAAAATCACCCCGCCGACGGCGGCGAAGAAACTCCTCTTTGGTGACGAAATAATAGTCACGCCCTTGACGTTCCCCTTTGCGAAGGGGACGCGTCGTGACCGACACCGATCGCACCAGCCGCTTGTTTCTGCGGAGCAAATGTCCGACGAGTGTTGTTTTTCCCGTTCCACTGGGAGCGGAAACGATAAAGAGCCGGCCTGGGGTCATTCGATGTTTTGAACCTGCTCCCGAATCTTGTCAATTTCGCTCTTGATGAGAATCACCCATCGCGCGATTAGAGCGTCACTGGCTTTGGACCCGATGGTGTTGGCTTCGCGTTGGAGTTCCTGAGCGATGAAATCCAGTTTTCTTCCCACCTCTTCCTGTGACGACAAGCTGTTTTTAAAATGATCCAAGTGGCTTCGCAGACGGACGATCTCTTCGGTGATGTCGCAATTTTTCATGTAGAGGGCAACCTCCATCTGCAGACGCTGAGGATCCAAAGAACCTCCTTGTGAGAATTCCTCCATTTTGTGGGTGAGAGATTCTCTATATTCCTCGATAGAGTGCGGCGCCCTAGAGGCGATTTTTTCGACTGTTTGTTCAACTTTATTCAACCGGTTCTTCAATTCTTTCTCCAGTGTCTCTCCTTCCTGTCTTCGCGTTTTCAATAGCCCCGCAACGGCCTGATCGAGCGCCTGTCTCACGACTTGCCACTGAGAAAATGAAATTTTTGAATGACTCTGGCGGATAAAAATTTCAGGGAGAGACAAAAGATGATTTAACCGGACTTCTTCTTTCACTCCTAACTTCTTCTGTACCGTTTTGATAAGAAGGTGGTATCTTTTCAGCAAAGGTTCGTTCAAGATCAAGTCGTGGTATTCTCCACGCTGATAGACCACCGTAAAGAAAAGTTTTCCACGCGCTATCTTTTTTCGGATATGAGCGGTCATCCGTCCTTCCAAAAAAGAAAGATCACTGGGCAGGCGGGGACTGATCTCAAAAAATCGGTGATTCACCGATTTTAGTTCTACCTCGACGACATTATGATTTCGATCAGCTCCCCTGCCCCGTCCAAATCCTGTCATGCTATAGATCATGGTCTCCTGTCATGCCAGACGCGTACTTTAGAGGTGATCTCCGTTATCTTTGTCGGAAAGAGATGAATGATAATTTCATCCGGTTCGAACCACAACTTAATCTCTCTTTTGGCCTCTGTTTCATTGCCCGAGGCGTGAATCACATTCTCGTAAATTCCAGCGCTGGTGATTCTGCCATAAGATCCACGGATGGAGGTCGGCTCTGCCTCTTCGGGATTGGTCGCGCCACAGAGATTCCGTACTTTCTTAATAGCATCTTCACCATAATAAACCATCGCCATGACCTTGTGCTTATCATGAATTTCCCCGCAGATATATTGAATCAACTCTTCAAAGAATGGTTTTTCTTTCATCTGGCAATAGTGTTCTGATGCCAACTCTCGGTTTGGCCTGACAATTTTTGCTGCGATAATATCCAGTTTAGTTTCCGAAAGCCGGGTTAGAATATTTCCGGTCAGTGATTTTTTTAATCCATCCGGTTTGATCAAAACCAAAGTCGCTTGTTTCATTTCTTTCTTATTTCCAGTGGGTTAGAATCCTTTTTATTGTATCAAAAACATTGACGAAAAGCAACTCAGAGGATACACCCGTTATTTTATTAGCTCTTTCTGGAATGCTTGAAAGGTCTCTGTTAGACTTTCCTTCAGGTCCGTAAACTGAAATGTGGGCAAAGCCTTCTTTAATTTCTCCGTGTTAAACCGCTGATGGGCCAAGGGAATGTTTCTTGGCTGGAAGTGTAATCGAAATGGAACAGGAGAAATCTGTTCAAGGGTTTCGGCTATTTCAAGAAAAGAATAGCTTTTCCCAGTAGCCAGATTATAAGTTCCCGTAAAGTCGCCCGCGATCAGTTCTCTGGCCAGAAGCGCGAAGTCTTTGATATAAAGATGATCTCTTACATCACTACCGTCTCCATACAATGTGATTTGGCTGTCTGTCAAAATCGCCCGTAGAAATCGAGATATCCCATATGCGGTGTGGGTATCGCCGGGACCAAAAACGGCAACAGGTCTCAGGATGAGGAGACCTATCTTCATGGTTTCGGCAGTTCCTCGCAACAGAATCTCGCTCTCCACCTTGGTCCTGCCGTAGTGATTTACTGGAGAGACTCTCGTTTCCTCGGTGATGGAATCACTGTGAATGTTGCCGTAAACGGCAGAAGAACTCAAATAAACACATTTCTTAATCGGCGTTTCCCCAAGATAATTGACGATATTTTTGATCATCCATAGATTTTTCTCGGCCGCTTCCTCCCCATCCTTTCTATCTCGAGTGATCGCTGATAAGATAACGACCGTGGATTGAACATCCAAGATTCCGTTGAGCTGATTAAGACTGCTTCTGCTGGTCAAATCCATCTCGCGAGAGGAGTAGCCATAGACCGATGTCCGAGAAATTCCCTTCAAGGTAGGAAGAAGGGCTCTTCCTAAAAACCCACTGGCACCCAGCAGGATGATTTTCTGACCGACGTCTGGTTTATTCACGGATTTAATTAAAATCGATCAGAATCCTTCCGGCAACACCTTTATCAAGAGCAGAAAGAGCCTCGTTGATTTGCGTTAAGCTAAAACGTTGAGCGATCAGTTCGTCAATTTTTAATTTCCCGTCCAAGTAGTAATTCACATATCGAGGGATATCTGTGTCTGTTTTTGTTTCTCCTCCCCATGAACCGATGATCCTTTTCCCAAGGATCAGTTCGAATGGATCAATGCATATCTTCATTTTGTGGGGGAGATTTCCGATCAGAACGGCAAGCCCTTTGGTTCGACGAATTGATTCGTAAGTCTGTTCCATGGTCTCTTTTTGGCCCGCGGCCTCAACAGCAACGTCAACCCCCTCTTGGTGGGTCAGTTCCATGATCCGTTCAACCGAATTCTCTCTTTTGGCGTTAATCAGGTGCGTTGCTCCGAAACCTCTGGCTGTTTCCAGTTTTTGATCATTGATATCAACGGCAATAATCATGGGGACTTCTTTCAGCCGCGCCCCTTGAATGACATTCAGTCCAATACCCCCTCCTGCTCCGAACACAGCGATGGTACTTTCTCTAGAGAGTTCAGCGGTATTAAAACAGACGCCAACTCCCGTAGGAATGGCACATCCTAAGAGGGCTGCTTTATCAAGGGCTATCTCTTTTTTGATGGGAATGACGCGGTTT
>JAHFFC010000097.1 GCA_023248175.1 Candidatus Omnitrophota bacterium
ACCCAAGAGGGAAAGTCTCCCTTTTTCTAAATCCCTCAACAGAGACTCTAACCCACGGACGATCTTCCCTGAATCATTTGGAGGAATAATTTTCGTTTTCCCAAGCATCTTCGCGTGCGCAATGCTTCCAAAAATGTCATATCGAGCCAGCTTCTTATCGTAAGAAAGACTCTCAGACAGCTTAAACAACAATGGATGCATCTCTTTTTTAAACCGTCCACCCCATAGTTTTTTCATGTTAAACTCCCTTATCGTAATATTTCCTCTTGCCTTCGATGCATGACCCTCGCTCTTGCCAGTGTATCATCGCGATACCCCAACAAATGCAAAATACCGTGAACCACGTACCGTTCAACTTCCTGCTGTACACCAATTCCCAATTTTTGCGCCATTTGTTTGGCGGTTTCCGCAGAAAGGACAACATCCCCAAAAATGCTCCGGCTTCCGGTGATCTTTTTCCCCTCCTGCATTCCAAACGCCATCACGTCCGTTGGCCCCTTTATTTTCATATGTTTCCAGTGGAGCTTGGCGATCCGCTGATTATCCGTGATCAATAGATTCAACTCGCATCCTGCTAAACTGACGAGCTCTCTCTTCAGCGTCCGCTCAGCCACTCTCTCTACTTTCTTTAAATAAACCCGGACCTTCTTTTGTTCATTGGTAACGTTAATCTTCACTTCTTCTCACGTCTGATCGGAGATTCTTCATGCTCCGGATATGAAATTCTCGTGTGAAAAACACCGGTCAAAACCTTGATGAAAGTCTCCGCAATGGTATTAAGGTCCCGCAGCGTCAGGTTGCATTCGTCTAATTGGCCGTCAATAAACTTATTGTTGATCATTTTTCGAACCAGTCCATGGATCCTTGCCGGCGTCGGATCCTCCAGCGAACGGGAAGCCGCCTCGACCGAATCGGCTAGGAGAACTACAGCTGTTTCCTTGCTTTGTGCTTTGGGTCCAGGATAACGGAAATCTTCTTCTTTCACCACCTCCCCTTCCTTTACCTGGTGCAGCGCCTTCTGATAAAAGAAATAGATCAGACTAGTCCCCTGATGTTCTGGGATAAAATCAATGATTCTCTTCGGGAGTTTAAACTGTTGAGCCAGTTCTATACCATTCTTAATATGATTCACAATGATTAAACTGCTCATGTGGGGACTTAATTTTTCGTGCCGTTGCTTTGAAAGGGTATCGCTCTGATTCTCCGTGAAATATTCTGCCTTTTCCATTTTGCCAATATCATGGTAATAAGCCCCGACACGAGCCAGCAGAGCATTGGCTCCAATTGTCTCACAGGCGGATTCTGCCAAGTTTCCAACGACTAAACTGTGATGATAGGTTCCCGGCGCATGGATAAACAATTGTCTGAGGATCGGATGATTGAGGTCGGAGAGCTCCAGCAGGCTAATGTTCGTTGTGACCTTAAACAAGGACTCAAAAGCAGGGAGCATCCCCATTGCGACAATAGCGCTCACAACACCGTTGGCCATTCCCCAGATTCCTTCGTAGATCGAGACTTTGATCTGGAGGCCGCTGATTAGCGAAATAATGACCACTCCGACAGCCCCCGCGATACCCGCCCAGATTCCCGCTTTCAAGATGTCTGACCGGCGACAGACTCGATTAGCAGAATAAACCGCAGTCAAACCGGAAAGAACCGTCACCAGGATCAAACCGAATTTTTGAGAAACCATGGTCGCCGCTAAAAGACTTAAGAGCAGCGTCATCATAATCGCTGCGGAGGGATTCAACAAGACCGTGGTCAGCATGGAAGCCATTGGAATGGGGATCAAAAAACTGGAAAAAGGAGAAAGGGTTACCGCCTTTGCCAACCCGATCGTTGACACGGCAATCGCCCCCAGCATCAGGAGATTCGGATAATCATGGAGCGCTTTGGGATCGTATCGCCGGAATGAAAAAATGAAAATCACGATCAATAGCACGATCAATAGTGCTATCCCTAGTATATTCTCCACCTTGTTTGTCAGAGAAACCTCTTTTTCCAGAGCCGCCAGGAGCATGAGGTGTTTGCGGTTCAGTTTTTGCCCCTTCGAGACGATAAGTTCATTTTTCTTAATTTCTTGAATCTTGTAGACGGTTTTGGCTGCTTCCCATGCCTGCTTCTTTCTCCTCTCTGTCTCCTCCTGATGATAGGAGAGGCTCGGAGTAATCAACTGCTCAAGGATTTCAATCGCCGCGGAGCGCCCCTTCCGGCTTTCCGGGAAATGGTCAAAGACAACATGTTCGATTTTGGGTTTTGCCTCTTCTAGACTGAGCACTTCCGCGAGGGGCCTAGCGTTCTCCTGATTCTCTTCAGGATCGCGAATCATCACTTCTTCTGTTTTACTCTCTGCCAGCGTTTTTTTGTCAGCGTCTGACAAAATACCCAGGGTGAGAAGTTCTTCCAGAGATTTCTTTAGGCGCTCTGTCCAGTCCGGCAATGCCGTCTCGCCAATCAGGGTTTCCATGTTGCCGGAAGAGAGCACTAACTCAAGCGGCTTCAGCTTCTCTGAGAACTGTTGCTCTTTCTCCTGGAGGGTGGCCTCCTGAATCTTTTGTATCTCTGACAACGCCTGAATCAGTGAATCAATCTGTTCAAACTTGGGCTTTGCTTGAGAAAGATGCAGGTCATAAACGGGTTTAACACCTCTGGAGGCTTCCTGACGAAGTTCATCTGTCTTCTCCTGATCCACTTCTCCTTTTACTGAAAAATCAAAAGGAGCGTAGACTGTCTGAAGCGCGATGTCTCCCTCCTGTAATTGTCCTCCATAAGTAGCGCCGCCGCAACAGACCAGAAGAAGAAGTGTCCCCCAGATACCCGCCAACAAGAAAACGTTGAGCAAGAGCTGTTTTATTCTTGCGGGTGATGCTGTTTTACCCGTTCGCGCGGTTTTTTTCATTTTCATAAGCACGGATAATTTTTTGGACCAGTTCGTGGCGCACGACATCCTTCTCGGTGAAGTAAGAAAAATGAATTCCTTCGATCTCGCTCAAAATTGATTGCACATGAATCAATCCCGAGACTCTCCCCGTTGGAAGATCCACTTGTGTAATATCTCCTGTAATGACCGCTTTTGAATCAAATCCCAAACGGGTCAGGAACATCTTCATCTGATCCGAAGTACTGTTTTGCGCTTCGTCCAGAATAATAAACGAGTCATTCAGCGTTCTCCCTCTCATATATGCCAAGGGGGCTACTTCAATGATTCCATTTTCGATGTGGTGTTTTGCTTTTTCAGCATCCATCATTTCATACAAGGCGTCATAAAGAGGTCTTAAGTAAGGTGAGACTTTCGCGTACAGATCTCCTGGCAAAAAACCTAAGCTTTCTCCAGCCTCGACCGCTGGACGGGCCAAAATAATTCGGCTCACTCTTCCCTTTTTAAGGGCATTGACTGCCATTGCCATCGCTAGGTATGTTTTTCCGGTTCCGGCAGGACCGATGCCGAAGACAATGTCATATTTGCGGATGGCTTCAACATAAGCCCGTTGTCCGGGAGTTCTGGGGACGACGGTCCGACGGCGGGAATCCACTTCAATGGTATCACTGGAGAGATCCTTGAAGGTAACTCCCCCCTCTTGCGCCGATCTGAGGAAGTAGCGAACATCTTCTCGACGGAGCTGTCCCTCTTTTCGGATCACACCCAATAGATTCTCTAATAACCTTTTGGCCTGCTCCGCTGGATTTTCTTCCCCGATGATTTTGATCTTGTCATGCCGGGCGATGATTTGGACTTTAAACGCCCCCTGAATGAGTTTCAAATTTTCATCGTTGCGGCCAAAAAGGTTTCTGGCTTCTTCATCATCCCGTAACTGAATCTGGAGTTCCATTTAGTCTCGAGGAATACGAATCTTCAGACCCGGATAAACTCGATTTGGATTCTTAATGACATCCTTATTGGCGCTGTAGAGCTTCACCCACTTG
>JAHFFC010000098.1 GCA_023248175.1 Candidatus Omnitrophota bacterium
CTCGTTTTCCAAAGAAATCTTTCCTTCATTCCCTTTTTCTCGTTCAATGAGAAGTTCAACAGAACGAGGGGGCTTCGCCGCCAAATTAGGGATCTGGTAATAGACATGACTTTCCGTAATATCCTGACGAACCACTTTTTCACTTAGAATCCCCTGCGAAGTGAGATTGCCAATAGCTTCATCAGCTTGGTTGCGAGCTTGGATCAAGGTTGAAAGAAGAAGTTCCCGGGCGGGATTATTTTCCAATCCGGATTGGAGGGAATCAATGGAACCCTGGAGGGCAGATCGAATGGCCCGCAGATCTGAAAGAAGGGCCCCTCGGCGAAAAGAATTTTTGCCAACATTTCCATATTTCCCATTCAAAAGATCTTGTTGAAAAGCCCCGATGTATTGGGTGAGTTGCGCCATAAAATCCAGATTAGTCAGTTGAACCCCTTGTTGCAAAGCCAATGCCTGCAGATTATTGACTGCCACTTGAACACTCGTCCCCGCTTCCAAAAAGAGGGCCAGTTTTCCCGCCACACTTTCTGTATCACTCAAAAATTCCCCTAAAATATGAGCCGCCCCAGGCCGCTGCAAATGCGGGGCACGAAGCAAGAGCAAAATAGCCGCTTCTTGATCCGCTTCGCCAGTGGCGCCGTTCAAAATGGTTAAAAGCTGTGTCATATTATCTGACGAGAGTTCAAGGCCGTAACGGAGCAACAAAGAAGCAAGCTGCATATTGAAATCAGAAAGTTGAACCCCTAAGAAAGCCAGATGGTTCGCAACATCCTTGGGCGTGAGTGTTCGAACCTCGGTCCCAGGTTGAATCGGAACAGGCTGCGGGGCTTGGGTCGGCGCATCTAACGGAAACCCTGTGGGACGGACGCCTGGCGGGGCCCCCGCCGGAATTGTATCTCTCACCCCTCCGGTATTGGCGGAAGTTCCTGGTCCGGTGATAGGCTGCCCCCCTCCCCGAGACGTCGGGAAAACAGGACGTTGATTTGGATTTAAATTAGCCCCCGTTCCAGAAATTTCAGCCATAAACTTCTCCGATTGTAGAGGTCCCCTTCCCCACAGTCAATCTAAAGTCTCTTGGAAAAGGCAAACCTTTCCTCAAAGAAAAGGGCAGATGCCTTCCATATACTATATATCGAATTCACCTGCCCAAAACTTGCGTTTAAAACAATATTAATCGACTAAGTAGCTTTCTACAAAAGCTTCTAACCCATCTGACCCTTTATGGATTTGCTCCCCTCTGCTTTTATCAACGTGATTTCCATACACTCGGATTTTCTTCTTCTCTGTTCCAGATTGGCGGATGCTCACCCAACCGACCACTTGTTGTTTCGGATCTAAAACCGTTACATAAAGCTCACGGTTTGTAACATGTTTATCCCCTTTAGCACAGCTGGCTACTTTGAGGATATACCCTTTGTAGGCTCTTTGTATCTTCTCAAGGATGGCCCTATAAATTTCACCATTTTCACGGGAAAGACGATCATCTAACACAGACATGAACGCTTCTGCCTTTTCGATAGAGGAGGCCGTGATATTCTTTTTAACTTGGGGATACATAGGAATCTCTTTCAGTTTTTCGAAGGCTTTTCTGGGCTCCCCTAACCGAATGAGCGTGGAAAGAAACAAGGCAGCCACCATCGCCCCATCCCCTGTGGTTTGAAAATCAGAAGGAATCGCATGGCCACTCTGTTCTCCTCCCAAATTGGCACTCACCTCTTTCATACGGCGCGCAACATACTTATCCCCTACCTGGGCCAAACTAAATGGAATTTTCGATCTCTGGAGGGCTTGAATCAATCCCACATTTGACATGGTGGTCGGAACAACATGATTGAAAAGCCGAGTCCCCTTTTCATCTTTCAAATGAAGGGCCAAAAAAGCCAACATCATATCCCCATCCACAACAATCCCACTCCCTTTCTGCCCCGGTACGTAAACAAATCCACGATCCGCATCCCCATCAAAGGCAATACCCAAATCAGCTTTCTCCGTCAGCACTCTCTCTTTCAAGGGGGCCCAATTCTCTTCTTTTTCAACGTCATCAAATGCAAGCGCTCCACTTGGCAATTTGGACCCCGTTTCTCGCCGATTGATCAATTCACCGTTTGGCGTTTCATTCATTCGAATAACAATGGACCCCAACTTTTCAAAAATCTTAGGATTCACTTCACAAGCCGCGCCGTGAGCTAAATCCATGACAATTTTATACCCCTCGAAAGGAAAATAGGTCCGTCCTCCCATGAGTTGCTCAATTTTCCTAGTCACATAACCTATGTATTCACCATAGACTGTTCCAGCAGAATGAATCTCCCTGACCCCTTTTGGAGAGGAGACTGGATCTATTTGTAATAAACCTTCACCGAGCAACAGGGCAACCAACTCGATCTTGCGCTCCAGATCATCTGGTAATTTTTCTCCATTTTTAAACGTCTTGAGGCCATTATCCGGTGGAGCATTGTGAGAAGCTGAAACAACCACTGTATACTCAACATCCTCCCGAGAACGAAATCCAAGTGCGGGGGTCGTGACAGGAATTTTTGTCCAGAGGACCTCTATCCCTTGGGAGGCAAGGCCATTGGCAAACGCCTTCGTCAATATCTCTTTCGAAATACGGGTATCGCCTCCGATAAAGTAAGGGCGATTGTTCCCAAGGACCAAAGCATGTGCTTTCCCAAGGACCTCGGAAAATTCGGGTGTGAGGATCCCATGGACCTTCAATAATTCTGTAGGAGAAGGAGGAAGTCCTCCATCCAGTTTTCCTGCGCGTCCGAGATCGTGAATCGCTTGCTGATAGGTTTTTACTTCTCCCCGTGCGCCATCGGTCCCGATCAATTTTCCATTGATATCGTCAGCTATCTTTTTTAAGTAAGGAGGATATTCGGAGGGATTTTTCTCTAGGATAATAGAAAGGAGCGCTTTGGACTGCACTCTTTTCCCATAGTCGATGAGAGCCCCCACAATGGGGAGACTGGCAGCTATTCTAAAGGTTGACTGCAAGGTCGGCTGGTCTCTAAATCTTTGATACGCTTCCGTGTGCATCCCCCTCGCCACCACACGTGTAACCAAACCAGTTGATGAGATTCCCATAATTCACTCCTCCTTATTCATCAATTAGCCAGGCATCCCTGGAAAAGCATAATGCTCTCGGATACTCTTTAACCACGCTGTTCCATCCCCCTTGATCTCAGGGTTTGGCTCTAATCCCTTTTTTACAAGTTCAACAAAGTTTCCAGTATATGGATTCTGGTCCAAAACCTGATAGACCCCTTGAACCACTTTCTGGATTTGATTATCCAATCCATAATAATCAGATTTTGCGACCCCTAACCAACTTGGGAAAGATGCCAAAATATGTTTCTGCTCATCAATATAGCCCTTCTTCCCCAAAGCTTCGTTCTTACCAATAGACACATCCAGTTTCCCGGCAATTGCCTCCAACCGCTTGAGGCGTTCTTTAATATTGGCTTGGATTTGGCCGATTGCTGATTCATAGATCGAAAGCTGAAGGGTATCACCACGATCATGCAATAACCGCACGTGTTCATACCAAGCTTTTAAACCATAATATCCGCCAATCATCAGAGCGGTGAGCTGAATATCAGGAAGGACAGATCCGTAACATTCAGGATCAAATGGAATCATGACTGGTTCTTTAGGATCATTACGATTGATAAGCGGAGGCTCGAAGTAGAGGACATTTTTTGGGACACTGTGACGGACCGCAGAACCTGCAGCGACAACGGCTCCTTCGTCAATATGCACTGGGCCTACGACTTGGGTTTGTCCTCCCACAAAAGTAGGTCGCGAATGATACCAAACCGCAAGTTCTACCCAAGGACCTATCCAAGACGCTACTTTATCTAACCGTGGCGTATAATTGAAATGAGTAGTAGT
>JAHFFC010000099.1 GCA_023248175.1 Candidatus Omnitrophota bacterium
GCAAAATTCAGCAGATTAAATCAGCAACACGCGGATTTAGAAACTTTGCCAACTATAGAATCGCAATTTTATTTCACTGTGGAGAGCTCGACATGCTTCCACACAGTTCCCAGTAGAACCAATACATGAGGGACGAAGGACGATAGACGAGGGACGATGAAGAAAAAAATCTTGTTGATCATAGTGCTGGGAGTTTTAGGATTTGCAGGCTACCAATGGGGAATTCGCCGGCTCCACGAGCGGCTTGAAGTAGAGTTGTCCAAGCAATTGAATCGGCACGTCTATATCCGGGACATTGAGTTGCAGTTTCCTTTTGACATTTATTTACAGGGTGTCCGTATTTTTGAAAAAACCACTCCAACCATTTCGCAATCTCGTTTTCTGGAGATGGAACAATTGATGGTGCGTCCGAACCTCTTCTCCTGGATGTGGGGCGAAGTTATTATTGATCACATTCAAGCGGAGAAGGCAAAGCTTTATTTAGTGCGAAATTCTGATGGTACTTTAAATGTTTCCGATATGCTACAGGCTTCCTCAGGAAAGGAATCCTCTCCGGCAAAGATGACGGGTGTGGCGATTAATGCAATTGATTTTAGTAATGGAGAGATTATAATTCTCGATAACGCGCTGGCTGACCCAAACGGACTCCAGACTGTCTTGGACCGTGTTGAGCTTCACCTCAAGCAATTGCAATGGCCGCTTCGTGCTACAACGGTGACCCATTTTTCTCTCTCTTCCAGGATGAGTCCCGGCGGTAGTCAACAGGAATCTAGCTCGGGAATCGCTCTGAAAGGATGGATCAATTGGCTCCGGCGGGATCTGCAGGCAAACTTAGAGGTGAAAGATTTAGATGTGGCCCAGTTCAAGCCCTATCTAAAGGAAGACGCTACCTTTTTTACGAACTTGGAATCCTGTAAAATACAGTTTTCCAGCGAGGCAAAATCAGTGGAGAATGTTTTGACGGCCACATGCCGATTTCGCATGTCTGATATGGAAGTCAAATCAGAAAATTCACTGGATGGTAAATTATTCGGCATTCCCTCGACAACGATCTGGCAGTGGTTTGAGCGATCGGGGAAAGGGGCCAATTTGGAGATTCTTGTCAAAGGCCACTTGCAGCCCTTTAGGGTAACTTCCGTTAATTTCTCGACCGATTTCATGAAAAACGTCATCGCCAGCTCTGTCTCTTTCAAAGTCCAGCAGACGGCAGCGAAGGCCCAGGAAATGGTTCAAGAAACAGGAGAACGACTTGGCAAGGCGGCCGATAAAACAGGAATTCCAAAAGCAGTCGAGAAAGTCGGCAAAGCCGCTAAAGAGACAAAGGATTCCATTCAGGAATTGTTACCATAAGGTTTTGTTAGAAATACGGTGGCTATAGTGTAACGGCAGCACAAGAGACTGTGGCTCTCTTAGAGCGGGTTCAACTCCCGTTAGTCACCCCAATTGTTTATTTTGAGTTAAAGGGCATCTGGCATCCCAGCAGAAATTCCCCAAGTTGACTGATGACGTTGATAATCTTAAAACTCCCCCTTTGAAAAAGGGGGAAAAAGGGGGATTTAGAGGATTTAGAGAATCAAATCCCCCCTGCCCCCCCTTTTCTTCCGCCTCAGCCTGAGGCTGATCAGCCTTTGGCTGAAGAGGGGCGGATTCGCCTTTGGCGAAAAAAGGGTGGTGTGAGAAATTTTCAGTTGTTGGGGAACTTCTGGCATCCCAGCCTCGCCATTGACATTCCTGCTAAGATCTGCTATATTATAAATCCTTTATGTTCAACACGATACTAGAGATTTTAGAGGATTTGCGCGAGGGGAAAATGGTCGTTATCCTGGATGACCAGGACCGGGAGAACGAAGGGGATCTTTTACTGTCGGCGCAATTTGCCACTCCGCAGGCGATCAATTTTATGGCGATGCGTGGACGGGGACTGATTTGTATTCCGATGGAAGAGGAGCGCCTGAAAGCGCTTGATTTGGAACCGATGAGCCAGGAACCGCGGTCAGACCATTTTAAGACCAACTGGATGATATCGGTGGACGCGCGATTTGGAGTGACCACTGGTATTTCCGTTTACGATCGAGCGCGGACCATCCATGTTCTCATCGAACCCAAGAGTTCCAAGGATGATTTGGTTAAACCGGGCCATGTTTTTCCACTCCAGGCTCAAAAAGGGGGAGTGCTCAAGCGGGCGGGACATACGGAAGCCTGCACTGATTTAATGAAACTTGCAGGTCTTTTTCCGGCCGGAGTCATTTGTGAAATCATGAATGACGACGGGACCATGGCCAGGACACAGCAACTAATTGAATTCGCCAAAAAGCATCAGCTCAAGATCGCCACGATCGCCGATCTGATTAAATACCGAATGCAGTCTGACAAACTGGTGAAAAAAATGGCTGAGGCGATTCTTCCGACGGAGTCGGGTGATTTTAAAGTACTGATTTATGAATCTTTA
This sequence comes from Candidatus Omnitrophota bacterium, assembly GCA_023248175.1. Classification (GTDB taxonomy): domain Bacteria; phylum Omnitrophota; class Gorgyraeia; order JACOVV01; family JACOVV01; genus JACOVV01. The sequence continues at coordinate 2,450 of JAHFFC010000099.1, forward strand.
GTGGATTATAAACAGCATCTGGCTTTGGTAAAAGGTCAGGAGCAGTTGGGAAAAGAACCTGATTTGGTTCGTGTTCATTCTGAATGTCTCACTGGAGATGTTTTCCATTCCAAACGATGCGATTGCGGCGCTCAACTCCAACGTTCGATGCATATCATCCAAGAAGCTGGACGGGGAGTCGTTCTCTATATCCGTCAGGAAGGACGGGGGATCGGGCTGGTGAATAAGCTGAAAGCGTACGCTTTGCAGGATGAAGGATTAGATACCGTTGAGGCGAACGCCGCGTTGGGATTTGCTCCTGATTTGCGCGATTACGGAATCGGGGCGCAGATTCTGGTGGATATCGGTGTAAGGAAACTGCGTCTTTTAACAAACAACCCCCGTAAAATCGTCGGATTAGAGGGGTATGGTTTGGAAGTAGTTGAGAGAGTTCCTATTGAAATGAGTCCTCGCCCTGAAAACGAGAAATACCTGAAAGCGAAGAAAGAAAAACTGGGGCATATTTTGGATAAGATATGATAAAAATTCATACCGGCAGTTACGATGGACGGAATAAGCGGTTTGCCATTGTCGTCGCCCGCTTCAACGAATTCATCACTAAACAGCTTTTGGAAGGGGCGATTGACACACTGCTTCGCCACGGAGTCAAGGAATCCGATATCGAAGTAACATGGGTGCCCGGTTCTTTTGAAATCCCTGTGGCTGCTCAAAAAATCGCCCGGGGCAAAAAAGTGGATGCTATTATTACTCTGGGGGCAGTCATCCGAGGAGAAACAGCTCATTTCGACTACGTCTGCGGCGAATCGGCCAAAGGGATCGCTCAGGTTGCCCTCCAAACCGACGTGCCGGTCGCCTACGGGATTATTACTACGGAGAACACAGAGCAGGCGATTGAGAGGGCGGGACTCAAGCAGGGGAATAAGGGAAGGGATGCTGCCATGACGGCGTTAGAAATGGCCAACTTGCTTTAACCATGCGTAAACGGACCAAATCAAGGGAAGCGGCGTTAAAGATTCTTTACCAGATTGAAATAACGCAAGATCCGTACGAGAAGGCACAACAGATTTACTGGGAAAATAATCCGGCGGATTCTGAAATCAGGGAATTCGCTGATCAGCTAGTCAGCGGAGTGATCCAACATCGAGACCCCATTGACCAGTGGATCGTCAAATGCGCTGATAACTGGGATATTACCCGAATGGCAGCGGTGGATAAAAATATCCTGCGGTTAGCAAGCTACGAACTTCTCTATGCGGAAGAAATCCCTCCCAAGGTTGCCATCAACGAGGCGGTAGAGCTTGCCAAGAAATACGGCGATACGGAATCGAGCAAGTTCGTCAACGGCATCTTAGATAAGATCCATAAAGAACATAAGAAGTAGGGGCAGGGCGCGCCATGCCCCTACCCAATATTCCATGAATTCAAGCCATGAT
>JAHFFC010000100.1 GCA_023248175.1 Candidatus Omnitrophota bacterium
GGGACCTTATTTAAGTTACTTTTATCCTGTCCTTAAAACCGTCATGGGGAATATCCCTTTTACCATCGGCGTCATCGGCGTTCTGTTAGGGATTAATCTCATCGGCATCAAAGAATCAACCCGCGTCTCCTTGATGCTCTGCGTCTTCGCAACCATTACTCAAATTTCAATCATTCTGGTCGGTTTTCTGACTGTGCTCAATCTCCCTTATCTTGTTCAACACCTTCAGATTGGCGTGGCGGGAGTGGATTGGTCTCCCACCTGGCCTCAGTTCTTTAAAGGAGTGGGGATGGCAATGGTGGCTTATATCGGAATCGAATCAATCGCCCAATTAGCTGGTGAAACCAGCCACCCGGATAAAAATCTTCCGCGCGCAATGTTGTTGGTCATGGGGGCTTTGCTCATCCTTTATTTCGGGATCGCCACGGTCGCTCTTTCGGTGATGTCCCCGGTGGAGTTGACCACGCAATACCTGGAAGACCCTTTGGCGGGGGTTGTCGCCCATCTGCCGATAGGAGGGAAATTACTCCAGCCGTGGATAGCGGTTTTAGGGGCCATGATTCTTTTTGTCGCCGCCAATGCCGGGCTGATCGGCGCTTCCCGGCTCACCTTCTCAATGGGAGAATATTTCCAGCTCCCTCGGTTTTTCTACAGGCTTCACCCGCGGTTTAAAACGCCGTACATTTCTCTGATTGTCTTCGCCGTGCTCGCCGGACTGATTGTTTTCGTCGCAAGACAATTGACGTTTATCGCTGAACTCTACAATTTTGGCGCCATGCTCGCTTTCGCGCTGGCTCATTTGGCGTTGATCGGCTGCCGAATCCGGCAGCCGGAGATGAAACGCCCCTTCAAAGCGCCGTTCAACGTGCGATTTGGCAAAAGCATCATTCCGCTCACTGCAATTCTCGGTTTAGTGGGAACCACCCTTGTTTGGTTAGATGTCATCGTGACCAAGCCTGCGGGGCGTAATCTAGGGTTTATCTGGCTGGCAGCGGGGATCGTTTTTTACTTTGCCTACCGCCGGCAGCAGCACCTTCCCGCCACCAGACGTTTAGCCATTGATAAATTACAGATTCCAGAATTCCAGCGCCTTAAGATGAAGAAAATACTTGTTCCCACCCGTGGAGGGGTGCAGACAGAAGTCGTCCAGCTGGCCGCTCAGCTTGCCAAAACCTACGGTTCCAATGTGACGGCGCTCTACGTGATTGAAATTCCTGCGACGCTTCCACTGGATACTTTCTTCCCGGAGAAGTTAATCGAAGGAGACAAGGTACTTGAACGGGCCCAGGCGATTGGACGGGAATATGGGATTTCCATTGAAACCCAACTCCAGCAATCGCGCTCCGCGGGTGAGACGATCATCGAAACAGCCAATGCCACAGGATGCGATTTGATCGTTTTAGGTGCTAGTAAAAAAGGAAGTCCCACGACGATGGGGAGTACCGTGGATTATATCCTCAAACACACCCATTGCCGTGTTTGGATATGCGTATAGAAGAGCGTGACTGTAGTCGTCGGTCAGAAGTTCCCCAAGTTGCCTGATGATATTGATAGCCCTAAAACTCCCCCTTTGAAAAAGGGGGGTGTCCAAGTTGATGGGGAACTTCTGGTCGTCGGTCGTGACCCTTGACAACTGTGAAGGGATAAGGTACACTCATCAATAGAATCATAAAAGTCCTAAACCAATGAAGGGGGGGAGAATGTCCCCCCCCTTTTTTATTAAAGGGAGGATCGCCTAATGAAAATGTCCTATAAAACCACAAAACCATGGAAGATTGTTTTAATCTCTGCCATTTCATTCTTACTGATTCCTAGCCTAGCTTTTCCTGAATCTAAACCTGTGAACGATCCGATGAAACAATCCTCTGTACCCGCTGTTCCTGAGAAATTCCAATTGCAGAACGATGATATTATTCAAAAAAAGCAAGGACTCTTTGGAAATGGAGAAGAAGTAATGGATCCAAAACAAGTGTTCATCACTGCCCAAAATCGCCTGCAGGCTCAAGTTCCAGAAAAACCAGCCCCTTGGGATGTGAATGGGGATGAAGTGGTGGATATTTTTGACTTAGTGATCGTAGGTAACCAATTCGGGAAGGTTGGCGACAATCGGGCAGATGTCAATGGCGATAAGACGGTCAATATTTTCGACCTCGTTTTAGTGGGGAGCCATTTTGGGGAGAAAATACCCCAGAAGCAAGAGTTTGTCCCACTCGCTGAGGTTGAGGCTCTATTGCCAAAACTCGGTTCTTTTAATGAAAACATTTCCCTCCCTGCGGCTCAACAAATCGCCCAATGGTTCAAGGCAGGAAAACTCGATTTACAAAGTATCGAACTTGTTCAACAAAAGACAGAGGGATTGATTAAAGAACTTACCAATTCCGATCCTCGGAACACAAAACTAGGTCGAGCCTATCCGATTATAGAAAACTTGGGAGCGATCACAACTCAACCGTTGATTGACAATGCTTTTGATCTTCGTGCAAATACAGATACCCGTAAATGGAGTTTGGAGCTATTAGGGCATGTAGGTGAGTTTGATCAAGTGTTTGGAGTTTTGCTGAAAGTGATAGAAGGAGATCCCAGATTTGAATGGTGGCATAGAGCTGAGGCGACCAATGGAATGCAGGCACTCTTAGAGCATCAATCAAAGGATCATTTATTCGAGTTAAAGTCGCATCCTAATCCAGTGGTGAGTCGTATTGCGACGAATTTAGTTGGTGATTACGTCCCGCCACAGGCGGTTCCTGCAAGACCGATATTCCTAGAAACTCCAGCACAAATTGACAACATAGGGCAACTTTTTCAATGGCAAAAGAATCCTTCTGTTGAAAAATACCATGTCCAGATAGTAAAAGTTGGCGAGGCAAAACCCGTTTTGGATCAATTGCAAGAAGAAAATGGTTTACACTTACCGCTTTTAGGGAATGGGGATTACAAGATTCGCGTTGCCGGAGTGAACGCCAAAGGAGAAGGAGAATGGGCAGAGCATCTATTTAAGGTAGACATAGGACTGATCGAAAGAGTAGGTCCAGTGAAATATCAGAATTGGCTGGCCAACAACGAAGCGATGTCGCGTATAGGGGTTCCTCATAGTTTTGTAGGAGCTGATCCTGCATTAGCGGATAGCGGAGAAGGAAATGTACTAAAATATGGTTTGGTGATTTACGATTGGGCGTTGTCATCGGAATTTAAATTGCTTATGGGAGATATTCAAGGAGTCTCAAAGTTTGTAGAGGCTCTCTACTGGGCTGGCGAAGGTGCATTTGGTAATTTTCGGGATTTGACTGCGTACTACGATAAAAACAATTTGGAAGCTCATCCCTTTATCTACATTGATGAGAATGGGGATAAGAAACCAGATGATGTCAATGGTGATGGAAAAGCTGAGATTACTCAAGGACCTGAAGGATGGGTTTTTAAAATCCTTAAAGCAGATGGGACGTGGAAACCAACGTGGGATCAATGGCATCCAATTGCGGGGGAAAATGCGTGGGTAGATAAGCTGGCTAGTGATATTTACCGTGCTTTAGTGGCGAACGGACAGGGAGATAGCCCTTTAGCTCAACATGCCTTGTCATTTGCCATTAGGAATGCTGAACCAGCATTGTTACTCCAGCAGGCGGCAAAAAATGGTGGCATCCCAATGGCACCGATTGGGACTTATTTTAACGATTCGGATCCAAGAAGAATTCAGTATTTTCACTTAGAATCTACAGAAAACAATATCTCGTGGCACACAGCATTCAAGAGACTCTATGCGATTACAGGAGATCAAAAATATAAGGATGCAATGGGTGGTATTGAGACCTATTTAGCCTCTGTCTGGCTGAAGGACAAAGGGTATTTTGCCCAAGGGAGTGTTTATAATCCCGCAACGGGC
>JAHFFC010000101.1 GCA_023248175.1 Candidatus Omnitrophota bacterium
ACGAACCATCCTAAGAAAATTTCTTCTTTTGGTCCTTTTGCAGATTGGATGCGGGTTCTAGTAGACCCTACTGGTTTTCCCAATCCTCCTTCACTTTACAGAGCCTTTAAGCAGACAGGTCAGGCAGTGAACGGCGTGGCAGAAATTCAGGTTAAAGAGGGTAAATCGGTTGAGTTTTTAGATGTTCAATTTGTTCCAGAGTTCGCCTTTTCTCTTCAACTAACTGTTGACGAAACTAAGCACAGGCAAAGTAAGCACCTTATTTCCATTCTTATCCCGGATCCACTCAATAAAATGAGCAAATCGTATCTTTACTTTAACTTCGGTATTCCGCCTCAGAAAATTGTCAAGAATGGTTGGGTGATAATTCGCGAAGGGACGGGTAGAAAGGTTAGGGTGGATGATCTAGAAATTTCCATCCCAAAAGATGCTAAGACAGATCTTTTGATGTTTGCGACAGAAAACGGATGGAATTTTAAAAATGCTAAGCGCAGCAATGTTTGGGTGGTAGATCTTGTGCCGGATGGAGAAACCATTATTAACGGTGTTCATATTCGCAATAACCGATCCGACAAAACAAAATCTCTCCCGCTTGCTATTAACGATGAGGGGGGAGTGCGACTGCACCTGTTACCTCTGCATGATATTGACGAGATTGCCATCCCACCAGGCATGACAGCGACACTTCCGACCCCTAGTGGAAAACCGATACAGTATATCAATAAAACAGGTCGGTTTCTGAGTCTCGAATTAGTCCAAAATCGGGATGGTTCGGTTCAGATCTATTTTATCTCTAGGGTAAAACAAATTTGGGTAAAGGATGGGGTCATTGAGTTACACGAACCGGACCCAGCGCCTCCCACAATGCCTTTTAGCCACTTCGGCACTGGCAGAATAGCGATAGTGATTCTTTCACCAGAGGCTTACGCCGAGTCGCTTCTGCTCTCCTCGCTCTAGAATAATTATCCTCTTGGCTTTCGTTGGATCCGCTCCACCGCCCGCAGGCGGATGAGGGCGCGGCGCAGAGCGACCTGGGCAGTTTCCAGATCAGCGGTGCGAGAGCCCAATGCGAGGGCGGATTTGGCTTTCTCGGCGGATTGGCGGGCGCGTTCGGCGTCAATCTCCTCGGCCAGCTCCGCCGTCTCGGCAAAGACAGCGACACGATCCGGGTGGACTTCGAGGAATCCACCTGAGATCGCGACGTATTCTGTTCGTCCGTCCTTCTTGAAGTGGATCACTCCAGAGACAAGCTGGGTTAAGAGGTGCGCATGGCCAGGCAGGACTCCCAGTTCTCCTTCGTAAGCGGGTGCGGCGAGGAATTCGACCTGGTTTCTGAAAGTGACACGTTCAGGGGAGACAATTTCAAGTAAGAAGGTTTTCATTTTGATTGTTTGATTTACCCTCCTAACTTCTTCGCTTTCTCTACCGCTTCCTCAATACCACCGACCATATAAAAGGCTTGCTCCGGCAAGTGGTCCCACTTCCCCTCCACAAGTTCTTTAAAGCTACGGATCGTTTCCTTCATGGGAACGAAACGTCCTGGCGCTCCAGTAAACTCCTCCGCCACAAAGAAAGGTTGAGAGAGAAATTTTTGGATCTTACGGGCGCGGGTAACTATGGTTTTATCCTCTTCGGAGAGTTCATCAATTCCAAGAATGGCAATGATGTCCTGGAGGTCCTTGTAGCGCTGGAGGTTTTTTTGAACAGCGCGAGCAGTTTGGTAATGTTCTTCCCCAACGAAACGGGGATCTAGGAGGCGGGAGACCGAATCCAGCGGGTCTACGGCTGGATAGATGCCCAACTCTGCGATCTGACGTGATAGGACGGTGGAGGCGTCCAGATGAGTAAAGGCAGTCGCTACGCCGGGATCGGTTAAATCATCCGCCGGAACATAGATTGCCTGCACACTGGTGATAGAACCGCGCTTGGTTGAGGTAATACGCTCTTGCAAAGCCCCCATCTCCGTTCCAAGGGTCGGTTGGTATCCGACAGCAGAAGGCATGCGGCCTAACAGAGCAGAAACCTCAGCACCCGCCAGGACAAAACGAAAAATATTGTCAATGAAGAGCAACACATCCTGGCCTTCGGTATCCCGGAAATATTCCGCTTGAGTTAAAGCCGAGAGCCCGACGCGAAGACGAGAACCGGGAGGCTCATTCATCTGGCCATAGACCAACACAGCTTTGTCGAGGACTTGACTTCGTTTCATTTCAAGCCACAGGTCATTTCCTTCACGAGTCCGCTCACCTACGCCACCGAAAACGGATACGCCTCCGTGATGGATCGCCACGTTATGGATCAGCTCCATGATAATGACTGTTTTACCGACGCCGGCGCCTCCGAAGAGACCGACCTTGCCTCCCTTCAGGTAAGGTTCCAACAAATCAATCACTTTGATTCCGGTCTCGAAAATCTGTGGTTGGGTTTCTTGCTCAATTAAAGCAGGAGGCAGGCGATGAATAGGAAGCCGTTCTTTAGTCTCAACCGGGCCCAGATAATCCTGAGGTTCCCCAAGAACATTTAAAAGGCGACCTAAGCAAGCCTTACCCACAGGGACTGAAATCGGATGGTCGGTGTCTTGAGCGTTCATCCCCCGACGCAATCCATCAGTAGGTCCTAGGGCAATACAGCGGACGATATTATCTCCAATATGGGAAGCAACCTCGACCGTTAAATGAATCGTTTGGGTTTTTCCACGCAGTTCATTGGTTCCTTCGATCAGAATCGCATTTCGAATCGCTGGAAGTTGTTCTGCTGGGAACTCAATGTCTACCACTGGACCGATGACTTGAACGATCTTTCCTTGTGACATTTTAACCTCACTTCGCTCTGGTTACTTACTGAAGTTTTGCAAAAGTCTAGTTACTCAGTTTAACGCTTCTGCAGATCCCACAAGTTCAGCGATTTCTTTCGTGATCATCGCCTGGCGTGTCTTATTCGCTTGCAAAGTGAGCCCTGCAATGATTTCTTTTGCATTTTTTGTTGCGCTCTCCATCGCCGCCATTCGTGCCCCCAATTCAGCCGCATAAGATTCCAATAGAATGCGATAAATTCGTCCTTTCAAGTACCTCGGCAAAAGGGCCTTTAGGATTTCTTCTTTAGCAGGTTCATAGAGGTAGCCCATCTTACTAGGTGCTGGGTGCTGGGTGCTAGGTGCTACCTGTGCAATCGGCAGTAATGTCTCTACCATCAATTTCTGTTGAATGACCGAGACAAAACTCTGATAGATCAGGGTAACCTGTGCAATGGGTTTCTCGAGATAAAATTGAATCAGATCGTCCCCGATGAGATTGGAATGAGCCGCGCTGAGTCGGGTAAAAAAATTGACATATTCTTTGGTCAGCGGAGAAATCCGTCGGAAGAAATCCCTTCCTTTTCGTCCTACCAGGAAAAGATGAACCGTTTTCCCATGGGTTTTTTTCTCCTGGATCCACTCCAGGCTTCGACGGATGACATGGGTATTGAACGATCCGCAGAGTCCCTTGTCAGCAGTGACAATGACAAGGATTTCTTGATCACTAGCGCGTTTTTCCAGCAAAGGGTGAAGGCGTCCGATAACACGGTTGTCCCAGTCACTGGAGGCTTCCGCCTGAATCCGCGCCATCAGGTCATGGATAAGCTCTTCCATTCTCTGAGCAAAAGGGCGAGCCGAGAGAATGTGCTGTTGCGCCCGACGCAGGCGAGCCGTTGCCACCATTTTCATCGCCCGCGTGATTTGCTGGGTATTTTTAATACTCCCGATCTTTCGTCGGACTTCACGTAGAGACGCCATCTTTCATATTATACTTGGAGAAAGGGGGTAAGAGAAATAAAATTTCCCCGAGTAATACCTTCCACTTCAATCCCGTAAC
>JAHFFC010000102.1 GCA_023248175.1 Candidatus Omnitrophota bacterium
CCGATGGGTGAAAAGTGCCGACGATGTCGTCAATTGGGAGGAGTAGAGGAGGAAAATGTGACTCACCCATCTATCCCTTTAGCTGATAATCTATTGCAAGAAAACCCGTGGGGGAGTATTATGGCGGCACTCCGACAGGAATCAAACCAGCCAGTCATGGAACACTGGCTGGTGGGATCTAGGGGCTATTTCGCAGACTCTGAGACGCTAATTGTCGAGGCGCCCAATCCATTCACCCATGAATGGATCATCAATCATTACGGAGGGTTGATTTTACAAGTTGCTCGCTCCCTCTACAAAAATCCTACGTTACAGGTCCGTTATACCATCGGTGCGGTTTCCGTGGAAAAAGATTCCGATGTACCTCCTCAGGAAATCGCCACGTCGGTAGTAACAGCAGCCACGCCCCCTGCCAAGGGGGAGATCTTTCTCAATTCCAAATATCTTTTTTCTGCCTTTGTGGTCGGCCCTAGCAATCGCTTTGCTCATGCCGCGGCATTAGCGGTTGCGGAATCTCCCGCAAAAGCTTATAATCCTCTTTTCATCTACGGCGGTGTAGGGCTAGGGAAGACTCATTTGATGCAGGCAATCGGCCATTTTCTCTTGGAAAAAAATCGTTCTTTGAAAATTCTCTATATCCCCAGCGAGCGCTTCACGAACCATCTGATCTCCGCGATTCAGAACCACTCCATGAATCAATTCCGTGAGAAATACAGAAACATGGACGTACTACTCATTGACGATATCCAATTTATCGCCGGGAAAGAGAGCACGCAAGAGGAGTTTTTCCATACGTTCAACACTCTTTACGACTCCCATAAACAAATTATTGTGACCAGCGACCGCTCCCCCAAGGAAATCCCGCGCCTTGAAGAACGGTTAATCTCCCGTTTTGAGTGGGGCTTGGTGACAGACATCCAGCCTCCTGATCTGGAAACGCGGGTGGCGATTTTGCGAAAGAAGGCGGAGCGGGAAGCTTTGGTCATTCCCGATGAGGTAACCGATTTCATCGCGCAAAAATTTCGCCTCAATATCCGAGAATTGGAAGGGGCTCTCATTCGCGTGGTCGCGAATGCCTCTGTGATGAATCAGCCGATTACGCTCTCTTCGGCAAAAGAAGTTCTAAAAAACTTATTAGTGGAGTCTGAAGAGCGGCTTTCGATGGAGAGCATCCATGAGGCCGTTGCTAACTATTTCCAAATCTCTGTTTCGGACATGAAGACCAAGCAAAGGAACCGTTCGATTGCCTATCCCCGGCAAATCGCTATTTTTTTGATTCGGGAGTTAACCCCCCATTCGCTTTCTGAAATTGGGGCTTACTTTGGCGGACGGGACCATACAACGGTTTTGCATGCCTGTGAAAAGATTACAAAGGAAATCCAAACCAACGACCAGACTAGAAAGATCATGAATCACTTGACCTTACAACTAAAGCGTTAACCCTGTGGGTAACCAGTGAAAAAGATGTGGATGGTTTATCAATTCTTTTTGGTGTTGGATTATTTTAATTGTTAAGATGTTTTTAAATGGGTTCCTTGTGGATTCTTTTTAACCCTTTTGTGTTTACTGAGTAAGGAGTTATTGACTTATCCCCATTAAACAATGGACTACTACGATTACTAGTTTTATAACAAGATAGAACGGAGGATAGTAGTATGAATATTTCCATCCAGCGTGCCGAACTAGAAAAAGTTCTTTTTCAAGTACAAAATGCTGTTTCCCATAAGATCACGCTTCCTATTCTCGCCAATTTTTTACTGGAAGCGGAAAAGGATCACATTAAGATAACAGCCACCGATTTGGAATTGGGAATATCAGCAAAAGCAAAGGGAGAAGTTCAAGAGCCCGGAAGTATTACGATACCAGCAAAGAAGTTTATTGACATGGTGCGGGAGTTTCCAGAGAGCGAAATCCATATGACTGATAAAAAGAACCATATCATTAGTATTGAATGTGAAAAATCGCACTTTAAGTTGATGGGGCTTCCATCGGAAGAGTTCCCAAAACTTCCAAAGATCGATGAAAAGAATATCATAATCACAGAGCAGGCTTTATTCAAGACACTTCTGAGGCTTACCTCTTTTGCGATGTCCAATGACGAAACAAGATATGTTCTCAACGGAGTCCTTCTGCACGTTCATGGAAAAACGATGGAGATGGTTGCTACCGATGGAAGGCGGCTCGCTTGCGCTAGGAGGACATTGCAGGAATCGAGTGGTTTTGAAAAAAGTATTATTCTTCCAAAAAAAATAGTCCTTGAGCTAAGCAAGGGCTTAAAAGATGAGGGAGTAATGAAGATCATTATGGGCGAAAACCAAATTCTTTTCATTTTTGACGACCTTGTGATGTTGTCACGACTCATAGAAGGGGAATTCCCTAGTTATGATCAGGTCATTCCTAAAGAGATATATCAAAAAATTAAAGTCAACAGGGACCAGTTGTTATTTGCCACTAAGCGGGCAAGTCTATTAACTAGTCCGGAATCACAGGCGATCAAGATGGAATTTTTTAGCGATAAGGTTATTCTCTCCAAGAGTTCTCCGGAATGGGGGGAAGTGCGTGAGGAAGTTGGGATCGTAAACGAAGGGAAAGAGTTAGCCATCGGGTTTAACCCTCAGTACCTATTGGATGTACTGAAACAAGTGCCTGATGAGGAAGTGGGTATTGAACTGACCGCGGCAGATAAACCGGGAATTATTCGAACAGCGGATCAGTATACTTATATGATTTTACCAATGCAGATTCTCTAAGGACCATGGAAGCGGTCTCGATTAAAACAGTTCTTCAAAAGGTCTTCCACGGGCTTGAGGGAGAACGGCAGCAGAGAGAGCAAGCGATCATCGCCGCGTGGGGGAAAGCTGTGGGGATAAAAGCAGCCGTTCATACAACTCTTTTGCGGGTTAAAAATCAAACTCTGGTCGTCGGAGTGGACAGTTCCCCGTGGCTTTATTTACTTTCTTTTTACAAACAGCGAATCCTAAAAAAGATGAAGATGTTGTCTGCAGAGTTCCAAAAGGGGAAGCTGAACGACATTCGATTTAAAACGACAAGGGTAGGAGCAGAGCCAAGATGACAACCGCGCAAGAAAAAGAGACGGCAGGAGGGGCGCAAGCCTACGACTCGTCAAAAATACAAGTTCTGGAAGGAATAGAGGCTGTCCGAAAACGACCCGCCATGTACATTGGAGACACCGCGGCGCGCGGGCTCCACCATTTGGTCTACGAAGTTGTGGATAACAGCATTGATGAAGTCTTGGCGGGATACTGCAAAAGTATTTCTGTAGTGATTCACTTAGATAACAGTGTTTCAGTCACCGATGACGGACGCGGGATTCCGGTGGATATCCACAAAACTGAAAAGAAACCGGCAGTAGAGGTTGTTCTGACGATGCTCCATGCCGGCGGAAAGTTTGACCGTCAAACCTATAAAGTCTCTGGAGGACTTCACGGGGTTGGGGTCAGCGTGGTAAATGCCCTGAGCGAGTGGTTAGAAGTAGAGGTTCGGCGCGAGGGGAAGGTATATCACCAACGCTATGTCCGAGGTAAAACGGCAACTCAACTGACAGTCATCGGCAAAAGTAAAACCACTGGGACAAAGGTTACTTTTAAAGCTGATCGGGAAATTTTTAAGACAGGGATAGAGTATCACTATGAAACGCTCGTGACTCGATTGAGGGAGCTGGCGTTTCTCAATAAAGGGACTCGAATTGAAATCAAAGATGAGCGCGTTGAGGTTGATAAGGAACAACTATTTCAATACGACGGCGGGTTAATCTCCTTTGTCCAGTATCTGAAT
>JAHFFC010000103.1 GCA_023248175.1 Candidatus Omnitrophota bacterium
TTTTCCTTCAACCTCTTGTTGTAATCAAGCATGCCCTCAAAATCCCCCCTCACCCCCCTTTACTAAAGGGGGGTGACTACCCACACGATTTCCTGAAGAGCCCTTATTTGTTATTTGTCGTTTACGGGTTAAACGGCGTCAGGTAAGACGACTGGTGCATTAATTCGTGAATGTCAATCTTCTTCAAACGGAATTGGTCTACGCCGTCTCGCTGAATGGACAAAGTCGAACCGCTCAGTACGTCAATAAAATTAACAGTATCATAATCCTTAAACCAATAACCTTTAAAGATATCAGAGGTTGTCTTTAGAGAAGCCTCAAACAACTCTGTTTTAGAAGGGGATTTGTCCGCGGAAAGGTCGTTTGGAATCGCTACCAGGGAGAAGGTAAACTTCTTCTTGTCCCCATCAAATGTCCCCTCCACCGAGCGAAGGTTGATCTTTTTTGAAAGTTTTTGATCCTTCTGCACCTCTTCCTTGATCCGCCGCTCGATCAGCTCTGCCAGAAAAGTAGGAAGGGTGTAGCTTGCGATGAAGACACGGTCATTTTCCGGGATAACATTGGGATACTCGTTAAAAATCTGCTGTAGCGGATGTTCCATCATTCTACCTTCGGAGTTGATGGTGTAACGGGGAACGATCCTCTCGATTGAGTGCGGGTAAAGAACCGTATCAATCACTAAAAGATATTCGTTCTGGAATCCCTGGGGGAAAAAAGAAAAGAGGGATTGAAATTGCGAGTCCTGTCGCGGGGTGTAATACTCTCTTGTCTTACAAAGAACCAGCGCTTTTGTTTCGCCAATTCGTTTGGTTTCTACCTGCTGGATCTGGTATTCGGTGCTGTTTGGAAGAGCTATCAAAGTCGTAGGGAAGAGTAAGTTCACCCTCTCTTGGGATGAACTTTGCTTAGTGTAGTATTTTTCCAGCGCCACCTCTGGTTTTTTCGTCGTCAGATCGCCAAACATCTGGCGGCAGGTATTCTCACCCAGAATTTCAGGATTAAAATGCAAATCGCGAATCACTCTCTTAAAATATTCGTTCCTGGAAATATCCAGCAGGCGCACCCGCTTTACATCAAGGAAATATCCCGTCAGTTCCAGTTCTGCAGCCGTGATCGGATCCTGTGCCACAATCGAATAAAATTGGATATCTTCTTTTGAAGAGCTCAGCCCAACGCGCTGGAGCGTCAGGACAACATGTTGCATTTCATCCAGCCGGGAAGAGAGGAGGTTGAGTTGGGGATCAATTAAGTTGTCAACCGTATAGCAAACTCCCAATGTGGTCTTTTCTAATTTAGCCTCCGCGTTGATATGGTATTCTTTTTTGAGAAGGCGGACGATTGTATCTGCCGCCTCGTAGGAAGTATAAGAGGGGGCGCAGCCTGAAAAACTAGAAAGCAGAAGGCAGAAGGCAGAAGGCAGAGACCAGAAGCCAGAAGCCAGAAGACTATGAAAATGAGACCTTGCGGTTGCTGGTTTTACCATACTCTTTAAAAATCGTATCAATCTCATCGTACTCCAACTCCTCTTTTGCCAAGAGCTCATTGGCAAACCGATCTAATAGTTGATCTTCCTGTTTCAGAAGTTGTTCCACTTCCTGGGCACACTCCTTGATAATCTGGTTTGTTTCGGCGTTCAATTTATTCTTCAACTCTTCGGAAAGCTGGTTTTCAGGAATGGAGGCATAATCTCCCAGATAGCCATTCTTTCCCATGCCCAGTTTCCAAACCATCGTGTGGGCCTGGACCATTGCTTGTTTGAAATCGCTGGAGACCCCACTAGTGGTAACGCCGAATTTCAATTTCTCCGCGACGTAACCCGCAATGGAAACCTTGATGTCGGCAAGGATATGTTCCCGATCGCTCGTGTATAATTCTTCTCTAGGGGAGTGATACACAACTCCCAACGTATCTCCGCGCGCGATGATCGAAGCTTTAAAAACATCGTCGGTCGGATGCAACAGATACAGGGTGACCAAGTGTCCTGTTTCATGATAAGCGGTCATTCGTCGTTCTCTTTCCGTCATGTGCCGACGGTGCTTGATCCCAAGTTCAATCCGTTCCATCGCCTCGGTCAGCTCTTTGTAGCCGACGACATCCTTCCCTAAACGGGAAGCGATCAATGCCGATTCCTTAATGATATTTTCGATGTCAGCGGGGCTCTTGTGCACTGTCTTTCGAGCAAGGCGGCCGATATCAATAGAAGGATCATGCTGAACCTTGCTCAAATAATGTTTAAACAACTGTTCCCGTCCATCCAAATTCGGGCGGTCAATATAAATTTTTCGGTCAAACCGTCCGGGGCGCAGTAGAGCCGGATCCAGCGATTCCTCAGGAGCGTTGCTGGCTCCGATGACGATAATATCGTAATCCTTGTCTTTCATTCCATCCATTTCGACTAAAAGTTGGTTCAATGTGCTGTTCGTTTCTTCACCGCCGCCGCCGAAGGAAAAGAGCCGGTGCCTCCCAATAGCGTCCAGTTCGTCAATGAAAATGATAGATCCCCCGTATCCATAAGCGAGGGAGCGGGCTTGCTTGAAAAGTTTTCGGACACGGCTGGGACCCACACCGACGAAGATTTCTGTGAAACCGCTGGCCGACATCGAAAGAAATGGAACGTTCGCCTCAGTGGCGATGGCTTTGGCCAAATACGTTTTCCCACATCCAGGAGGGCCCTGCATCAAAATGCCGCGGATAATCTTTCCACCGATTTTGGCCACCCGCTTGCGGTCCCTAATCAGTTCTACCACTTCCCACGCTTCCTGCTTGGCTTCATCAATTCCGATGACATCACCCCATTTGACGTCCACACCTGATCCTCTAATTTTGACCTTGTCCAGCTTGGCGAAGCCCCCTCTAAAAACAATCATATAGAGGTAGACAAAAATCACGGCATGGATGACGCCGATCAGCAAAGTAACAGGAAGCTGGGCCAGTGTCAGATCGCGGTAGAAGGATTCTAGTGACATTAAACCCCAGATGGAGAGACCGATTAATAAAACGATGAGGAAGGCGATTACAATTTTAATCCAGTGATCCATCAAGAACATCTGTATTCTACGGAACCATTTGACTTGCATGACTGATTCTCCTTTTATACCCAGTATATCACAATCGCCCCCCTGTCAAGAAAGCATAAAAATTAGCCGATCGTAATCATTCAAATGATGACACAGAAATTCCCCAACAACTGAAAATCTCTTACGCCCCCCTTTTTCGCCAAAGGCGAATCCGCCCCTCTTCAGCCAAAAGCTGATCAGCCTCAGGCTGAGGCGGAAGAAAAGGGGGGTCAGGGGGGATTTGATTCTCTAAATCCTCTAAATCCCCCTTTTTCCCCCTTTTTCAAAGGGGGAGTTTTAGGGTTATCAACGTCATCAGTCAACTTGGGGAACTTCTGAAAAATTCTCCCTGTTCTTGAATCTCACCGACGTTCATGGTATACTTCTTTCGGTCACAGCAGAAGGTTTAGAGAATATGCTCCTTAGACAATACTTTAAAAACTACCGATGGTTACTTCTACTGATTCCTTTTTTTGTTGGAGGGGGAGTTTTCTTTTTCTCCTTCAACTCACCCGCTCCAGCGATAGGATGCACTACTTCTTTTTTAGCTCCTCCTCACCTTAGCTCGAATTCATTAAGAGAACAACTTAAGAAGGCTCAAAGAGATTTTTTAGAAGTGTGGCTATCACCGGAGGGGAAACTTTCAGATCGAATAAGATCCGACCTTAACTTTATTAAATATATAGAGTTAGAAGAAAAAATAG
>JAHFFC010000001.1 GCA_023248175.1 Candidatus Omnitrophota bacterium
AGAAGGGAGCTCGGGTTTTTCTCGACCTAAAGTGGCACGACATCCCCAACACTGTCGCCAACGCCTGCCGAGAGGCGGTCAAGATGGGGGTTTGGATGTGCAACATCCATGCCATGGGGGGCAGAGAGATGCTACTAGCGGCAAGGGAGGCAATCGCCGAGCAAAGCCGTAAGGAGAAAAAAGAGCCCCCCTATCTTGTTGCGGTGACAGTATTAACCAGCATGGATGTGACAGCTCTTAAGGGTATTGGAATCCGAAAAAGTGTACAGAACACCGTCGCTAATCTTGCGAAGTTATCCCAGAGATGCGGATTAGACGGTGTGGTCTGCTCTGGTCACGAGCTAAAAACCATTCGCAGGATCTGTGGCAAAGATTTTCTCACCATTGTCCCTGGTATCCAAAACCCTTTCGAGCAGGTTAAACAAAGAGATCAGAAACGAATTTTCACCCCGGCCCAGGCTCTCGCCAAGAGTGCTGATTATCTGGTGATGGGGAGGAGTGTGCTTAATTCCTCAAACCCAATCCAGATGATTCAACGAGTTCGGCAGGAAATGAGAGCAGGATTTTTATCAAACAGCTAACCTTCACGGGAAGAGTTTCAGTATGAGAAAACCTCCACTGATTCTTCGCATTCCCAATCCTCATGCTCTCATTGCTTTTTTAGAGCGGGAATCCGGTTTTGAGAAAGTTCAGTCCTTCTTTATGAGTGCTGTAGAAAAAGAAAATCCACTTCTGATGAGTGCCGTTAATTTCGGCGAGGTTTATTATATTGTTCTGCGAGAACAAGGAGAAGAGAAAGCCTCAGAGATTGAAAGAGTCATACAAACCTTGCCGATTGAGGTTGTTGATGTCAATCTAGCCCTTGCCAAGGAAGCGGGCCGCTTCAAAGCCACCCAAAAAATGTCCTACGCTGACTGCTTCGCCGCCGCGCTCGCCAAAGTCAACAAAGGAGAGATCATTACAGGGGACAGGGAGTTTAAGGCAGTGGAAAACGAAGTGAGGGTAGCGTGGATAGCGTAGATAGCGTAGATTTGTTATTACAATTGGTAAGAGCTGAAGATGAAGAGTCCGTAGAGAAGATTGTCACTAATCATCCAATCCTATCAAGAGATGAAAATTCGGTTCTCCAGGGAATTGTGTGGGGGAAGTCCAACTTGACCCCATTCGTCACTTGCCTAATCTAATATAATCTTATATAGTTACAAGTCTAAGATCGCCCAAGATTGCTGAACAGATGCCTCTTCTTCCTCGTTCGAGTTATTCACCACCGAGTTTCCTAGCCAATGGACATCTCCAGACCCTATTGCCTACTTTGTTCCGGAGGGTGAGGGATGTCTGTTATCAAAGGGAGAGAATTGATACACCCGATGGTGATTTCCTTGATCTGGATTGGTCGAAGGTTGGGGCAGAGAAAGTTGCTATTCTATCTCATGGGTTAGAGGGAAGTTCTCAAAGTCCATATATGCGGGGGATGGTAAGGGCGCTGAATCAGAATGGCTGGGATGCGCTGGCTTGGAACTTCCGTGGATGCAGCGGTGAACCAAACAAGACCCTTCGGTTTTATCACAGTGGCGCGACGGAAGATCTGCAGGCCGTGATCTCCGCGGTGATGACACAGACAGAGTATTCAGAAATTGCCCTGGTGGGGTTTAGCCTGGGTGGGAATCTCGCTCTGAAATATTTAGGAGAGCAGGAGAAGAAAGTTCATCCTCTCATTAAAAAAGCAGTCGCTTTTTCCGTCCCCTGTGACTTGGCCGCCAGTGTAAGAAAATTGGCAAAGCCGTCGAATCGAGTTTATATGAAGAGATTTTTAGTTATGCTCCATCAGAAAATCAAAGCAAAAATGAAGGTGATGCCGGGACAAATTAGCGACGACGGCTACGAACGACTGAAAAATTTCAGGGATTTTGACGACCGCTACACCGCCCCCTTGCATGGATTTAAAGACGCCGAGGACTACTGGCAGAAATGCAGTTGCAGAGCTTTCTTAAAAACAATCCCGATTCCTACCTTAATCGTCAACGCCAAAGATGATCCTTTTTTAGCCCCATCCTGTTATCCACTTGAAGAAGCCAACGCCAACCCCAATCTTTTTTTAGAAATGCCAGACTCCGGCGGGCATATGGGATTTATGTCTCTCAACCACGGCGGCCAGTACTGGTCGGAATGGCGGGCAATCTCTTTTCTTCAAGGATAAAAAGGGATTGTTATGGACGCGGTTTTCGCTGGATTCGTTCAGTCGCGCGCAGGCGGATCAGAGCGCGGCGCAAAGCCGCTTCGGCGACGGCAAGGTCGGGGCCGTTGCCAGCGGAGGCGAGTTGGGATTTTGCCCGTTCCGCCGCCTGACGGGCGCGTTCGGCGTCAATCTCTTCGGCGAGTTCTGCGGTCTCAGCGAGAACGACGATATGATCGGGATGAATTTGTAAAAACCCCCCCGATATCGCGACGGTCTCCTGCTCTCCTTCTTTCTTAAAGCGAAGAAGTCCGGTTTTCAGTTCAGACAACAGAGGAGTATGCCCCGGCAGTACGCCAAGTTCTCCCTCATAACTGGGAGCGGCGAGGAATTCTACCTGATCTTTGAACGTGACACGTTCGGGAGTAACTATCTCTAGTAAAAAAGTTTTCATATAAAATATCTCTGTTCATCCTGTCATTCCGACCGAAGCCCAGCCACCGAAGGTGGTTGGGCGAAGTGGAGGAATCTTATTGATAATTTAGATTTCTCGACTCTCCGCCTTCGGCGGAGAGCTCGGAATGACAATTATGTAATCATCCGTCTAATTTCTTCGCCTTTTCCACTGCTTCCTCAATCCCGCCGACCATGTAGAAAGCTTGCTCTGGTAGGGGATCATATTTCCCTTCGACTAGTTCCTTGAAGCCTCGAATGGTCTCTTTAAGGGTGATGAATTTTCCGGGACTGCCAGTGAACTCTTCCGCTACAAAGAAGGGTTGAGAAAGAAATTTCTGAACTTTTCGGGCCCTGGAGACAACCAGTTTATCCTCTTCGGAGAGTTCATCAATGCCTAAAATGGCAATGATATCCTGCAGGTCTTTATATCGTTGTAGGAGTTTCTGGACTGAACGGGCGATTTGGTAATGATCCTCTCCGACAATTCTTGGATCGAGAATGCGTGAGGTAGAGTCTAATGGATCCACTGCCGGATAAATCCCAAGCTCTGCAATCTGACGAGAGAGGACTGTAGAAGCATCCAAGTGTGTAAAGGCGGTGGCAACTCCCGGATCCGTCAAGTCATCTGCAGGAACATAGATTGCCTGGACGCTGGTGATGGAGCCTTTCTTAGTGGAGGTGATTCGTTCCTGTAAAGCCCCCATTTCGGTCCCCAAGGTTGGCTGGTAGCCGACCGCCGAGGGCATTCTTCCCAGTAGAGCAGAGACTTCGGCTCCTGCAAGGACGAAGCGAAAGATGTTATCAATAAAAAGCAATGTATCCTGTCCGCCAACGTCGCGGAAGTATTCTGCTTGTGTCAGAGCGCTGAGAGCGACTCGAAGTCGTGATCCCGGTGGTTCATTCATCTGTCCATAGACGAGCACCGCCTTGTCCATGACTTTGGAATGCTTCATCTCAAGCCAGAGATCGTTTCCTTCGCGGGTCCGTTCACCCACACCGCCAAATACCGAAACCCCTCCATGGTGAGTGGCGACATTATGGATCAGTTCCATAATGATAACGGTTTTACCAACTCCTGCTCCTCCGAAAAGAC
>JAHFFC010000009.1 GCA_023248175.1 Candidatus Omnitrophota bacterium
ACCTATTCCTGAGTCTCACTCATTTGCCGAATACGTAGCTATTCCTGGCATGAATTGAGTTTTAAAATGGGATAGATTTTATGAGGCGGCCGTCAAAAGCCGCCTCGGTTTGATACGGCTTGCATGTTAGGTTTGATTGTTCTTAAGGGAAGTGATATACTTCCTATTGGAAGTATAGAGGAGGTTATCTGGTAATGGCTCTTACATTTCTGAAGGTTAAGGTATATAATCCAATCCATCCTAAAAGAGTAAAAGAATATCAATTCCTTGTAGACTCAGGGGCGGTTTACTCTGTAATTCCAGAGGAAGAGCTGAGGGATTTAGGAGTTAAACCGACTTCTCAGGAGGAGTTTATTTTGGCGAATGGAGAAACTCTCAGGAAATCCGTTGGAAATGTCTATTTTGAATATAAAGGGAAAATTCGAGCAGCTCCTGTTGTCTTTGGAGAAAAAAAGATATTCTTATTAGGAGCTACAACCATAGAGGCGCTAGGAATGGTTCTAGATCCTATCAGAAGGGAACTAAAACCATTGCCAATGCTGATGATGTAGTAAGGTTGGATAAAATTCCCTGAGGCGGCCGTCAAAAGCCGCCTCGGTTTGTTTTTGACTATTCTCACCAAGAATGATATACTCGTCAGTAGAGGGAGTGGGAGTCAATGACTGCAAAGATGAAAGCGATTGAGACTACTGGGATAGTGGATAAACAACACCATTTGCACCTAGATAGTCCACTACCGATCATGGGTACGAAGCGAGTTCGAGTCATTGTTTTACTTCCAGAACAACCGATAGAAGAGTGGAACGAAGGGGAGTGGCTTAAAGCATCGACAACTAATCCTTCCTTTGATTTCTTAAAGGAACTCGCCGAAGACATCTATACTTTAAAAGATGGAAAACCATTCCATGACAAAAGGTAAGGTCGTCCTTGTTCCTTTCCCATTTGACAATCTTTCCAGTACCAAAGTAAGACCTGCTGTATGCCTGACTGAGCCTATTGGAATGCACCGTCATGTAGTGATAGCGTTTATTACGAGTCAGGCACATGCTGATCTTCTAGAGACGGACCTTGTGATTGATGAGCAAGAGGCTGAATTTATAAAAACTGGTTTGCGTGTTTCTTCGACTCTTCGTTTGCACCGTCTTATAACGGTAACTACTTCGATTATTCAGCGAGAACTGGGGATACTTCCGACATCAATGCAGAAAGCGGTAGAGAAGAGTCTACGGAAACTTTTCGATCTTCAGTAACAGAAGAGAATCCGTAGTCACCACAAAAGGGACGGCCGTCAAAAGCCGCCTCGGTTTGTTTTTGACAAAATTGGTAAAGTTGAACGCTCATCCTTTGCCTCCTCCTTTTGGTTCATGCTACTCCCAAAACCTAACTTAACCACCTGTCCGAATTTTGGGGACCATTATAATAGCTTAGATTTCCCCGTGGTCTTGCCACGGGGTACCACACAAATTCCCTCTCCCCCTAATGGGGGAGAGGGTTAGGGTGAGGGGGAAGATGAAAAGATACCCCGCAGCTTCAGCCGAAGGCTGATCTGCCTCAGGCATGATGCTGCGGGGAGACTTCATTAAAAGACGCATCCAAAGACAGAAATTCCCCATCAACTTGGACACCCCCCCTTTTTCAAAGGGGGAGTTTTAAGGTTATCAACGTCATCAGTCAACTTGGGGAACTTCTATCCAAAGATGAAATTCTTTCACGCAAGGGGACAAGAGTGATACAATAAAGACAGAAGTGAGTGGGTGAGAAGATCATCGGAAGGGATTGACAGTGGATGGAGAGTCTAAACTTTGGGAGTTGGAGGGGTTCGCGGCGGTGATTGTTCAGCATGAAACTGATCACATCAATGGATATCTTTTCATTGACCGATTAAAGTTGTTAGAAAAACGAAGAGTAGAAAAATGGCTTCGGGAACGTGAAGAAGCGCTTGAGCGCCCATAATGCGGATTGTTTTCTTTGGAACTCCCCAGTTTGCCGTTCCTACCCTTCAAAACCTTATCGAAAATCGTTATTCTATTCTCGCAGTTGTTACACAGCCTGATCGCCCCAAGGGGAGACATCTTAAAATAGTCCCGAGCCCGGTGAAGGAATTGGCTCAGAAGAATAGGATTAAAGTTTTACAGCCGCACATCGTCGGAGAAATGGGGTTCTTGGAAGAAATCGCAAGTCTGAATGCCGATTTATTCGTTGTGATTTCTTATGGAAAAATTTTGCCTAGTTCTTTACTTAAAATACCCCGCCTTTATTCTCTCAATGTTCATGCCTCTTTACTTCCGAAGTATCGGGGAGCATCTCCTATTCCGAACGCCCTTCTGAATCAGGAGACGCAAACAGGGGTCACCATTATGAGAATCACTGAACAACTTGATGCAGGGGATATTCTTCTCCAACGATCCATTTCCATTGATCCTCAAGACAATGGGGTAACTCTTTCTGAAAAACTTTCTCACGCCGGCGCGGAATTGATGATCCAGGCTCTTCGCGTTACGGAATCCGGCAAAGCGGTTTTTCATCCCCAGGACGAAAATCAAGCTACCTATACCAAACGGCTCAAGAAGGAAGATGGAATAATTGACTGGAGCCGGTCCTCAAGAGAGATTGAAGCACTCATCCGGGCGTTGGTCCCCTGGCCCTCCGCGTATACTTTCTACCAGGGAAAGCGGCTCCAGCTCTGGAAAGTATTAGCCAAACAACGGGCTTGTTATGGCCGATATGGACAAGTGCTGAAAGTCAGTGAGACCGAAGGAATTGAAGTTTCAACAAGGGAGGGTGTTTTAGCATTACTGGAGCTTCAACCTGAGAGTCGCCGACGGATGCGGGCGATCGAATTCGCCAGTGGTTATCAATTGCGTGCAGGAGATGTGTTAGGGTAGAATGAAACGACTGTTGAAAGTTTTACGAAAAATTGGCGATTTCCAATCCAGGGTTCTGCTGACCCTTGTTTATTTCATTTTGTTGATGCCCATTGGCGTGATAGTCCGTTTCTTTTCTGACGCGATGCAGACAAAGCCAGACGTCAAACAACTCTCTTCCTATTGGAAATTCAAACAGCCGACAGCCCAACCAGATAAGATGGAAAAAGCCAGGAGGCAGTCATAAAGAGGTGGTGGGATGAATATTCTTGGGATTTCTTGTTTTTATCATGATGCCGCCGCGGCTCTGATTCAAAATGGGCAACTGATCGCTGCTTCAGAGGAGGAGCGGTTTTCAAGGATCAAACATGACAGCGATTTTCCAGAAAAGGCGATTGAATTTTGTTTGAAGATGGGAAAGATCCGTCCGGAGGAGGTCGCTTTTGTTGTTTTTTATGAGAAACCTTTTCTGAAGTTTGAAAGAATGCTCACCATGATGTTGGAAACCTATCCTCGATCGCACAAGGTGTTTCGCGAATCAATGATTTCCTGGTTTGGGAAGAAATTTTGGGTAAAGGATCGGATTCAATCTTTTCTTGGGCTCAGCGATGAGAAGATTTTATTCTCCGAACACCACTTGTCTCACGCCGCGAGCGCTTTTCTCTGTTCCCCTTTTGAAGAGGCGGCGATTTTGACAGTGGATGGCGTCGGGGAATGGGCGACTGCCACCTTCAGTCACGGGAGAGCCAGTTTTGATGGAAAAAGAGAGAATCGAATTGACATCAAAAAAGAAATTCATTTCCCGCATTCCTTGGGATTGCTTTATTCCGCGTTCACCGCTTTTTTGGGGTTCGAAGTCAATGAAGGAGAATACAAGATCATGGGGATGGCCGCATATGGTTCTCCCCGGTATGCCGATGAAATCTATCAAATTATTCGTGTGGTGAACGACGGAAGTTTCTGGCTCGATATGGACTATTTTGATTTTGCCTGCCAGACAGAAATACCGTTGACAAGAAAATTTATCCAAAAATTTGGCCAGCCTCGTCAGCCGGAAGACGACTTCTTCCTCGACGGCGGTCGGACAGAAAATGGGAAAAGAAATCAATATTATGCCGACATTGCAGCTAGTATTCAGAGAGTGACTGAGGAAGTGATGGTTCATCTGGCTAAGGTTCTTTATGCCGAGACTAGCACGGAAAATGTTTGCATTTCTGGAGGGGTGGGGTACAACGGCCTTGCCAATGCCCGTGTATTAGAGGAAACTCCGTTTAAAGCGCTCTACCTGCATCCCGCGGCCGGCGATTCTGGTGGAGCGATCGGAGCGGCGCTCTGGGCTTATCATATCCTGTTCCAGAAACCGAGAGTTTTTGTCATGGATCATTGCTATTGGGGAGAATCCTACAGCAATGAGGAGATTACTCAGAGGCTATCCTCCATGGGGGTTAGTTATCAGAAAATTGACGATGAACAGCAGCTGTTGCGTCAAGTGGCTGAAGCGCTGGCTCGTCAAGAGGTCATCGGATGGTTCCAAGGGAGAGCCGAATGGGGGCCGCGGGCGCTCGGCAACAGGAGTATCTTGGCGGATCCCCGCGACGTCCGAATGAAAGCCATCGTCAATGAAAAAATTAAATTCAGAGAACTATTCCGTCCCTTCGCGCCGTCGGTTCTGGACGAGAGGAAGGGGGAATTTTTTAATCTGCCGCAGGGAAAAGAGTCACTCGCGACCGATTTCATGCTTCTCATTCCAACGGTGGTCGAGTCAAAGCGAAAAGAAATCCCCGCAGTAACCCACGAAGATGGGACGGCGCGCCTTCAGACCGTTAAAGAACAGACCAATCCCAAATACCACCGGCTCATTCAGGAGTTTGAAAAGGTATCCGGAGTTCCTATGCTGTTGAATACGTCTTTTAATCTCAAGGGAGAGCCGATCGTCAATAGTCCTGAAGAGGCTTTGCGGACATTCAGCAGAGGGGCATTGGATCGGCTGATATTAGGAAACTGTGTCGTGACTCGAAAATGAGACGACGCTGAATAGGGGAGGTTCCATGAAACGACTCGGTTCGAAGTTTAAAATCGTGAAGGAGTTGTTAACATTCGCAAAAGAAAACAAAAAATGGTGGCTCTTGCCGGCGCTGCTGGTGATTCTGGTTTTTGGCATTTTGATACTCTTTGCTCAGCAATCTGCTATAGCCCCGTTTATCTATACGCTCTTTTAAGGGGGATGCATCCGAACTTTTCTTAGGGTTGCTTTTATGGGAACAGATGACTACAATAATCAACAAAGGGGGGCATTATATGTGTGACTGGCTAAAAAAGACAAACGGTGGTGTTGGATTTCTTTTTCTAAGGCTTGCTCTGGGGATCATGTTTACAGCTCATGGATCGCAGAAGTTATTCGGAGCTTTTGGCGGGCATGGTATTCAGGAGTTTGCTGGCTCTTTGCAGCAAATGGGGATACCTTATCCGCAAATAAGCGCCTACTTGGCAGGGGGTTCGGAGTTCTTCGGAGGAATTCTGCTAATCTTGGGACTCTGCACTCGTGTTGCCTCTGTTTTTCTGTTGATTACCATGCTGGTGGCTATTTTCAAAGTTCATCTGCCTGGCGGATTTTTCGCTCCGGCGGGCTTTGAATATCCTTTTGTCATTGCAGGGGGGCTGCTATTGCTGCTGATTGAAGGAGCCGGTTGTTGTTCAGTAGATCAAAAGTGCGCGAATAAAAAATGAAGCGCGGTTTTACTTTGATCGAAGCAGTCATGGTGATTGCTATTCTTGGAATCCTCGCCTACGTCTCGGCGGTGAGCTTTACGCCTGCTCTCTCCTATAAGAAAGCCGCCGCGGCAGCCAAGATTCGGTCAGATATCCAATACGCCCAATCATTGGCAATGATGACTCGCCAGACCTGCGGAGTGACTTTTTCTGGAAATACTTACACCGTTTTTGAAAATAGCAGTACCTCCGACCCTGCAGTGGATCCTGTGACACAACAGGACTACACCGTGACCATGAACAGCGGCGACTATGCAGGCGTAACGATCAGCACTAATTTCGGAGGGACGAGTGTTATTCAATTTGACCGGGAAGGAACTCCCACGGATGGCAGTGGTAGTGCTTTGCCATCGGCTGAGTCGAGCAGGAGAGTGACGGTCGGCGGCGACGTCTATGTGGTGGTGGCGCAAAATACAGGGAGGGTGTCGGTGCAATGAGGCAGAAAAAGGGCATGACTCTCATCGAACTCGTCATTGCCATCGCCGTGATCGCTGTACTCTTTCCAGTGATGATCTCGGCATTATTCAATCCAGTCGCCAATGCCGTTTGGGGGGACCAGATGGTTCAAGCCATGGCACTGGTTCAAGAGAAGATAGAAGAGATCTATGCGACCAAGGCAAACAGTTCTGCTTCCTTAGGGTACAGCTATATTACTTCTTCTAACTACCCTGCTGAGAATCCGGTGAGCGGCTTTACCCCATTTAATAGAAGTATCTCTATTACAGAAGTCTCAGGAACGGATTTGAGCACTACTTCCTCTGGATCTGGATTCAAAAAAGTAGTGGTGACCGTCTCATGGAGTGGAGGGAATGTACAATTAACTGGAGTAGTGGGGAATTACTGATGAGGTCGAAGGTGGAAGGTCGAAGGTGGAAGGTGGAAGGTTTTACTCTCATCGAACTGGTGATGGTGATCGCCATCTTATCCGTTATCGGCGTTTTTGGTTCTCAGATGTTTTTAGAAACAACAGAGATTTTTCTGGAAGCCCGAAATCGTCGGGATGTCGTCCAAGAAGCGCGCTATGCCATTGAACGAATGAATCGTGAAATTCGTGAGGATATTGACTCGACCTCTGATGTCACCGCATTTACCTCTTCAACCTTTACTTATACTGATCCCAGTTCTACCAGTATATCGTTTACTAAATCGGGGAGTGATCTTTTACGCAATTCCGATGTGTTGGCAGGTAATGTTTCTGCGTTAACGTTTACGTATCTAAAAGCCGACGGAACCACCGCCTCAGCGACTAGCGACATTTGGCGAATTAAAGTTTCCTTAACCATCGCTAAAGGAAATGAAACGATCACTCTGCAAACACAAGTTTTCCCAAGGAATCTCTACAATGATATTGCCGGATTTGCGGGTTGGGCGGAGTCTTAAAACTAGAAACTGGAAACTGGAAGCAGGAAGCAGGAATCTGAAGAATTCCTCTAGATCATGCCTCATGTTTCATGCTTCTTGCTTCCAGTCAAATAACGGCCTCAGCAGTATCACCATCCTCCTTCTCATGGTCTTCCTTGCGATCACTGGTCGGGTGATTGTTTCCATGGTAGATGCCGGCCACCAAAGTTACTCAGCCCATTTAGAATCCACCCAGGCCCTTTACGTGGCAGAGGGAGGATTGGAATGGGTTAGTAGAGCGTTGACATATGTTTCAGGAAGTGCTAACGCTACCTCGAGTGGGCAGCGGCTTTTCTTTGATGTGACAAACAATTCTGGGGGAACACTGACCGTAACAGGGTTGACTGCCTCTTGGACATGGTCGGTACCACCCTCTGATACAACTCAATTCTACGAAACTGTCCATATTAATGGAGGAAGTTATCATAATGATACTGTCTGGAGCTATACTTCTGCAGGAAATAGCCGTGCTGGCAATGGCGAGGCGATTACCTTTAACACGGGTCCAGTAGTCAATTTGACCAATGCAACCACCTACACTTTCTCGCTTTTTAATTTTAAAAATGACGAGACAGGTTCAACTACCAAAGGAGACATGACCAACTCTATTGTCCGAGTTGCATTTGTTTTTACACCCAATTCTATCACCGTTGGAAGGGGCTCTTTTTCGATTTCTGTTCCAGCGGTCTCTTCTGGGAGTGATGCGATTTATATTTCAACAGCTAGTGTCGGTAGCGCCTCTAGGAGGCTCCAACGAGCCTCACTAGTGCGCCCTACTTTCTAGCAATATTTGGTTTCTGTCGTAATGCTTCAGTCATCAGTGGTCAGTCATAAGTCATAAGTCGTCAGTCGTCAGTAACAACTGACGACTGACCCCTGACGACTGAATAGTTACTGTCTGCAAAAACTTAAGCTTGACAAAGGGGAGTAGTTCAAGGTACACTACCATTGAAGTTAAAAATTTTGAGATGGAATAACTCGCCTTTTGTTTCTTTAATAATCCTTGCAAGTAAAATTTGATGTCACCAACCTAATTCATGTCTCAACGGTTGTTCTTAATTGACGGAAACTCATTTTGTTACCGGGCGTTCTATGCTATTCCACCGTTCTTTAATTCCAAAGGGGAGCCGACCCACGCGGTTTACGGCTTTTTGATGATGCTCAAAAAAATTCTGGAATCCGAGGAGCCGGAATACCTGGGGGTTGCCTTTGATATGAAGGGGCCAACACTCCGGCACCAAAAATACGACCAGTATAAGATTCACCGTAAACCGATGCCGGACGATCTGATCTGTCAGCTCCCCTGGATTAAAAAGGTGTTAGAGGCTTATCAAATTCCAATGTTGGAAAAGCAGGGTTTCGAGGCAGATGACATTTTGGGAACTGTGGCGAAGAAATTCGGCAAAAAAGAGATGGATGTTTTCTTGGTTACAGGGGATAAGGACGCGCTTCAGCTGGTGAACGATCATGTCTTTGTCTATAACACCCATCAAAACGGGGTGATTTACGATGCCGCCAAGGTAAAGGAAAAGTTTCAGGTGGAGCCCAAACAGGTTCCCGATTTGATGGCACTAATGGGGGACTCTTCGGATAACATCCCCGGTGTTTTCGGAATCGGCCCAAAAGGGGCGGCCCAGATCATTCAGGAGTTTAAAACGATAGAGAATCTTCTGCAAAATTTAGAATCGATTCGTAACGAAAACCGCCGCCGTCTTCTTGAGGGGAACATTGAGCAGATTCGGCTGAGCAAGGAGCTGGCCGTGATTGACTGCGATATGGATTTGGCATTGGATTTGGAGGCGTTTAGATTGAAGGAACCAGATGAGAGTCAGTTGACGGAAATTTTTAAGGAGCTTGAATTCCGGAGCCTCTTAAAGGAACTTCCTACTAAAACATCCGTTTGGAAAACCCAATACACTTTTACATCTCAAAAAAAAGAAACGGATGAGATCCTCAAAGCGGTTGAGAAGCAGGAACTTTTTTCCCTGGAGTTCGCGAAAAATGAGAATGGAGAGTTTTTAGGAGTGGCTTTCTCCTGGAAAGAGGGGACTGCTTGCTTTATTCCAAGAGAATTTTGGAATGAGAAGTTACTGGTTTTATTGGGGGATCCAAAAAAGAGGAAGATTGTCCATGATTTTAAAGAGAAAAAGGTCAAGCTTCATTTTCAGGGGATGGCGTTGGAGGGTTTAAAATCCGACACGATGCTTATTTCTTATCTCCTGAATCCTTCCAGGACAGATCATGAACTGGGAGACTTGGCGTTAGAATACTTGCAACATCGCATTGCCCTGCCTGAAGGGAGAGAGAACTGCTGTGAAGCGAGTGATACGGTCCTCCGACTGTATCATTTTTTGAAGGGTCAAATTCAGGAACGGGATCAAAAGAAATTATTGGAAGAAATAGAAATCCCACTGGTGGATGTTTTAGCCCGGATGGAAATCCACGGAGTGAAGGTGGATACTGAAGTGCTTCAAGGACTTTCAAAAGAAATGGAGAAACAGCTCGAGCGGCTGACCAGCGATATTTACGAAATCGCCGGCTGTGAGTTTAACATCCATTCTCCAAAACAGCTCGGTGAAGTCCTCTTTGATCGTTTGAAACTGCCGATCGTTAAAAGGACCAAGACCGGTATTTCCACCGATGTGGAAGTTTTGGAAAAATTGTCACTGCACCATGCGCTTCCAAAATCAATTTTAGAGTTTAGAGAGCTCTCCAAATTAAAATCAACCTATATTGATGCCCTTCCCAAATTGATCCACTCCAATACGGGACGGATTCATACCTCGTATAACCAGGCGGTTACGGCGACGGGGCGCCTTTCCAGCAGCAATCCGAACTTGCAGAACATTCCGATCCGGACGGAGATCGGCAGGCAGATTAGAGGAGCTTTTGTGGCTCCTGATAAAAAATGGTTACTCCTTTCAGCAGATTATTCACAGATAGAGTTAAGGATTCTTGCCGAGTTCTCAAGAGACGAAGTTTTACTGCAGGCCTTTAAGGAGAATCGTGATATTCATGCTTACACCGCTTCGTTGATCCTTAATATTCCTGAAGATAAGGTGACACAAGAAATGAGGCGAATCGCCAAAAGTGTGAATTTCGGGATTCTCTATGGAATGAGCCCCTTCGGTCTTTCCAAAGATATCGGCATCGGGCCTGCCGAGGCAAAAGAGTTTATTGATGCCTACTTCAAACGCTATCCAAAGGTGCGGATTTTTTTGGATACCAAGATCGAGCAGGCAAAGCGGGATGGATTTGTGACGACTCTGTTTAACCGTCGACGCTACATTCCGGAGATTCACAGCAGTGAGAATAATCTTCGCTCTTTCGCGGAGCGGGTCGCGCTGAATGCCCCCCTTCAAGGGACGGCCAGCGATTTAATGAAACTGGCAATGGTGTCTCTTGACAAGAAAATCGCGGCGAGAGAGGAATCGGTCGCGATGATTCTGCAAGTTCACGACGAACTTGTTTTTGAAGTCCGAAAGGAAAAGGTAGAGTGGCTGGTCAGTATCGTGAAAGAGTGCATGGAGAATGGGGTCCAATGGGAAGTTCCGATCGTTGTGGATATCAAAATAGGACCCAATTGGCTTGAGATGGTGGGATGAAAATCGCGTTCTTTTCCAGTGAGGTGGCTCCTTTTGCCAAGACGGGAGGATTGGCTGATGTAGCGGGATCTTTACCCATCGCGTTAGAGACAGAAGGGGTGGAAGTAGTGATACTGGCGCCGATGTATCAGACTCTTTCTATCAAAGAGAACCCGACTACCATTGGAGAAAAGACCAAAGTCTACTGGATCGAACATCCCAGTTATTTTTCCCGTGAAGGGCTTTATGGGGATCGCTTCGGCGATTATTCGGATAATCTGGATCGGTTCAGTTATTTCTGTCGTCAATCGTTAGAATCATTAAAAAGAATTCAATTTAAACCGGATCTGGTTCATTGCCATGATTGGCAGACGGCTCTGGCTCCCGTTTATTTAAAAACTTTGTACCGGGCCGATCCGTTTTTCCATCGGACAAAGGCAGTTTTAACGATTCACAACATGGCATACCAGGGGATTTTCCAAAGCGGAGAATTCTCAAAAGTCGGAATTGGATCAGAATGGTTCATGGTAGAAGGACTGGAATTCTTTGGAAAAGTAAATTTACTAAAAGGGGGAATTCAGTTTGCCGATGCTGTGACTACGGTAAGTCCTACTTATGCTCAAGAAATCCAAACTCCAGAACATGGGTTTGGATTAGACGGTGTTTTGAACGGACAAAAGCGGCAGGTGATTGGGATTTTGAACGGTTTGGATCATCAGCAATGGAATCCGGAAACAGATCCACATCTTATTCAGAATTATAGTACCGCGACCCTTGATAAAAAGATAGAAAATAAACTGGATCTGCAGGAAAAGGGAGGATTGGGTGTTGACAAAGAAATCCCTTTGATCGGGATGGTTTCTCGTCTGGCAGATCAAAAGGGGCTTGAGTTAGTGGCGGAAATGATCAGGGATCTTTGTTCAAAGTTAGGGCAGTTTATCCTGCTGGGGACCGGCGATAATGTTTATCACACCCTCTTTGAAAAAATTCACAAGAAGTTCGATAAAACCGCCGCGATTTATTTGAAATTTGACGCAGCGTTAGCCCAAAAAATTTACGCCGGAGCTGATTTCTTCCTCATTCCGTCTCGCTACGAACCTTGCGGCCTGGGGCAGATGATCGCCCTGCGCTACGGAACGATTCCAATCGTTCGCAGAACCGGAGGTCTGGCAGACACCGTAAAAGATTGTGACCAAACACCAGACGGAAACGGTTTTGTGTTTGAGGAATATTCTTCAAAAGCGTTGTATCAGGCGGTTGAGAGGGGAATCAAGGCATTTCAAAACAAAGAGAGATGGAAGAAATTAGTCCAAAGGGCCATGGAGTGTGATTTTTCGTGGAGAATCTCAGCGAAAAAATATGTCAAGTTATACGAAAGGGTAATAGCTGATTGATCTCTCGAACAGGTGATGGGATGATTATTGGAGTGACGGGTGGACTGAGTACCGGCAAAAGCACGGTGGCAAGTTTTCTGGCTGTTGCGTTTGGGGCGGTAGTACTGGATGCCGATAAAATAGCCCATGAGTATACAGAACCTGGGAAGTGCGCTTACGAAATGATTGTGAGGGTTTTCGGAAATTCTATTCTTGGAGAGGAGCGACGGATTGACCGTCAGCTTCTTGGCAGGATCGTATTCTCCGACTCAAAAAAATTACAGCGGCTCAATCAGATTATTCATCCTTACGTGAAACAGAAATTTAAGGAAGCAACAGTAAGGATTTTAAGGGAAAATTCACGTTCACTCATCGTTTTTGATGTCCCTCTTTTAGTCGAAAGCGGAATGACGGGTGATGTGGATGTGTTGGTTGTCGTCACAACAACTGTTAAAAAACAAATTGAAAGGGCAATGGAACGTTTTGGTTTTACCAAACAGGAGGCGTTGCGAAGGATTAAAGCTCAGCTCCCCTTGCAAGAGAAAACTAGACGGGCTGATTTTGTCATTTCAACATCGGGGACTCTCGATGAAACAAAGGAGCAGGTGGAAAAGCTATGCCAGAAACTAAATCAATAGGAGGAGAAACACATATGGAAATCGCGAACCTTAAAGAGATGAAAATCTCGGAGATCAACAAGCTCGCCAAAGAACTGAACGTGAATGGGGCAGCCGGACTCAAAAAACAGGATTTGATTTTCAAAATCCTTCAAGCGCAAGCCGAGAAGAATGGACTCGTTTTCGGAGAGGGAGTCTTAGAAATCCTGCCCGACGGTTTTGGTTTCCTGCGCTCTCCCAATTACAATTATCTTCCCTCGCCTGATGATATCTATGTTTCTCCGTCTCAAATCCGCAAGTTTGATTTGCGGACGGGAGATACCGTCAGCGGGCAGGTCCGTCCTCCCAAGGAAGGGGAGCGGTATTTTGCCCTCTTAAAGGTGGAGGCGGTCAATTATGAGAACCCTGAAGACGCAAAGGAGAAAGTGCTTTTCGACAACTTGACACCGATTTATCCCAACCAGAAGTTTCAACTGGAAACAAGCCCCGATGAAATTTCCATGAGGGTGATGGATCTTTTGACTCCTATTGGGATGGGACAGAGAGCGTTGATCGTAGCTCCTCCTTACAGCGGCAAAACGGTCCTTCTGCAGAAGATTGCCAACAGTATTACAACCAATCATCCTGAGGTCATTTTGATCGTGCTTCTGATTGATGAGCGGCCTGAGGAAGTAACCGACATGCAACGTTCCGTCAAGGGAGAAGTGATCAGTTCAACTTTTGACGAGCCGCCGGAAAGACACGTTCAAGTCGCTGAAATTGTTTTGGAGAAAGCTCGGAGACTTGTGGAGCACAAAAAAGATGTGGTCGTTCTTCTGGACAGCATTACCCGTCTTGCGAGAGCGTACAATACGGTGATTCCGCACAGCGGAAAAATTCTCTCAGGCGGCGTTGACGCTAATGCCTTGCAGAAGCCAAAGCGCTTTTTCGGAACAGCGCGTAACATCGAAGAAGGAGGAAGTGTCACTGTTATTGCAACGGCTCTAGTTGACACAGGCAGTCGTATGGACGAGGTGATTTTCGAGGAATTCAAGGGAACAGGAAACTGTGAACTTCAACTGGATCGGAACCTTTTCCAGCGACGGGTATACCCGGCGATTGATGTAAAACGTTCCAATACCCGTAAGGAAGAACTGCTCATCAAGAAGCGGGAGGATCTCAACAAAATCTGGGCGGTGAGGAAAGCGCTGAACGAACTTTCCAGCGTCGAAGCGATGGAACTGTTGATCGAACGGCTGTCGAAAGCCAAGACAAACGCCGAATTTCTGGCGACCATCAACCAGGGAACGTAAGGAGAGAGCAATGAAACCGAAAATTCATCCCAATTATGTCGAAGCGACCGTAACCTGCGCCTGCGGGGAGACGTTTAAAACGCGCTCCACCAAGCCGACTATTCGCATTGATGTCTGTTCAAAATGCCACCCGCTCTTTACAGGCAAGGAAAAGCTCGTGGACACAGCGGGAAGAGTCGAGAGGTTCCAGAAGCGAGCCGAAAAAGAAACCGTAGCTCGGGCAAAAAAAGCCACGGCAACAGCAAAGAAGAAGAAAGAGAAAGAATAAGGGCTGATGGTTGAAAAACTGACAGAGTTGGAAAAACGCTATCAAGAACTGGAAACGTTGCTGGCAAGTTCGGAAGTGGCATCGAATCCGGAACAGTACCCAAAATATGCCAAAGAACATTCCTCTTTAAAGGAAATCGTCGGGAAATTCCGGGAATATCGGAGAATGCAGGCGGAGATTTGTGATCTGGAAGAGATGCTCAAAAGGCGCGACCAGGAACCTGATATTGCCTGCATGGCAGAGTCGGAATTGGAGGAGCTCCGTAAGCGGTATCAGGAATGTAAAACAGTTCTGGAAGAGATGCTGGTTGGAGAAGAACCGAATTCCAACAAAGACGTAATCATGGAAATCCGCGCCGGCACGGGGGGACTGGAAGCTTCTCTTTTCGCGGCGGAGTTGTTCCGTATGTACGGTCGCTACGCCGTCTCCAATGGATGGAAAGTCGAAACATTAACTACCAGCGTGTCAGAAGCGGGAGGATTTAAAGAAATTATTTTTTCCATCAGCGGCAGCGGAGTTTACCGGAAGTTGAAATATGAAAGCGGCGTCCACCGCGTTCAGCGTGTTCCGGTCACGGAGGCATCGGGAAGAATTCATACTTCCACGGTCACGGTCGCAGTTTTGCCGGAAGCGGAAGAGGTTGACATCAAAATTAATCCCGAGGATGTCCGAATAGATGTTTTCCGTTCTTCAGGTCCTGGCGGACAAAGTGTCAATACAACAGACTCAGCAGTCCGGTTGACGCACATCCCGACTGGGCTAGTAGTGACCTGCCAGGATGAAAGGTCTCAGCTTAAAAACAAAAACAAGGCGTTTCGAGTTTTACGGACCCGGTTGATGGACACGGCGCGGCAGCAGCAGGAAGAGAAAATGGCGAACCAGCGACGGTCTCAGATTGGCACAGGGGACCGGAGTGAAAAAATCCGTACTTATAATTTTGCCGACCGCCGCATCACGGATCATCGGATCGGGTTTAGTTTATATAATCTCTCCGCGTATCTGGAGGGAGAGATGGAAGAAATGATCCACGCATTGTTGAAGATGGAGAGGCAAAGGAAATTGGTGTGTTGGAAAAACAGTTGACAACCTGTTAATTTACACGGTATATTAACAACATGTTTAAACGTTTGCTAGAAGGAAAATTCCCAACCACTAGCTTTTTCCTTTTTGGTCCCCGCCAAGTGGGTAAAAGTACTCTTGTTTTAAAACAGTCCCCTTATTTAACCATTGATCTTCTGGATCC
>JAHFFC010000104.1 GCA_023248175.1 Candidatus Omnitrophota bacterium
CCGTTGGCGTAATGGGGGATGAGCGCACCTACGAAAACGTCATTGCTCTGCGCGCTGTCACCAGCACCGATGGAATGACCGCCGACTGGGCGCGTCTTCCTGAAGAGTTGCTTGCTCGCATTTCAAGTCGGATTATCAACGAAGTAAAGGGCGTGAACCGCGTGGTGTATGACATTTCCTCGAAACCACCGGCGACGATTGAATGGGAATGAGGACTAGGCGTTAGGCGTTAGGAGATAGGAGATAGAGGATGGTTGTGGGCGATAAGGGATTTAAAGGTCTTATTGTTTGGCAAAAGGCGTATGAACTTGTTTTAGAAGTCTATAAATTAACTGGGTGTTTTCCGAAGATGGAAGCGTATGGATTATGCCAGCAGGTGCAGCGCGCTGCTGTTTCAATCCCTTCAAATATTGCGGAAGGGTACGGAAGGAAGCACAATGATAAAGAATACAAGAGATATTTAGCCATTGCCTATGGTTCTTTATGCGAACTAGAGACACAGTATCTATTAGCGGTTGATTTGGCCTACATTAAGGAAAACGAGAAGATAAAACAGTTAATGAGAGAAGTTGGGAGCATGCTTTATAAGATGTTTAATTCTAGTTTCTATCCTAACTCCTATGCCCTAACTCCTAACTCCTAGCATCCATGCCTCACTCCGATTTCGTCCACTTGCACTTACACACTCAATACAGTCTTCTCGACGGAGCCTGCCGTATTCCTGAGCTGATGGAAAAAGCGCGCCAGTACAAGATGCCAGCGATCGCGATGACCGATCATGGAAATTTATTTGGCGCCATCGAGTTCTATCAAGAGGCGATGAAAGCGGGCATTAAACCGATTATCGGGTGCGAGATTTATGTCGCGCCGGAGAGCCGTTTCGTCAAATCAGGACAGGGAATTCATGAGGCATCCTTTCATCTGACGCTACTGGCGAAAGACGAAATTGGCTACCAGAATTTAATGAAGCTGGTCTCCATCGGTTACCTGGAAGGATTTTATTACCGTCCCAGAATTGACAAGGAAGTATTAGCTCAGTACTCCAAAGGATTGATTGGTTTAAGTGGTTGTCTGCATGGCGAAGTGAATCACCGGATTCTATCCGGGGATTTCCAAGGAGCGATGCGGATCGTAGATGAATTTCGCCAGATTTTTGCTCCGGGCGATTATTACTTGGAGTTAATGATTCATCAACTCCAAGCACAGAGGAAGGGAAATGAGGGGTTGTTGGAGCTTTCGAAAAAAATGTCCCTTCCAATCGTGGCGACTAACGATTGCCATTATCTGAGACAGGAGGATGCCGAGGCTCATGAGGCTCTTCTCTGTATTCAAACAGGAAGCCATCTGGAAGATCCAGGCCGGATGCGTTTTGAAACCCCTGAGTTTTACTTCAAGTCGGCGGAAGAGATGCATCATCTTTTCTCTGAACTTCCCGATGCGATTAAGAATACCTTGAGAATAACGGAGAAGTGCCACCTTGAACTGGATCTCAAACAGATTCACCTCCCTCATTTTGATCCCCCTGCCGGGAAAACGAAAGAGACTTATCTGGAGGAACTCTGTCAAGAGGGACTGAAGAAAAGATATGAGAAAGCAGAACCACCTGTCTTGGAACGATTAAGTCATGAATTGAAAGTCATTCGTGATTTGGGCTACACCGGATACTTTTTAATTGTTCAAGATTTTATCCACTTTGCAAGAAGTCAGGGGATCCCGGTGGGCCCGGGGCGAGGATCCGCTGCAGGGAGTCTAGTCAGTTACCTCCTAGGAATCACCGATATCGATCCTCTGAAATATGATCTTCTCTTTGAACGTTTCTTGAATCCCAACCGTGTCAGTATGCCTGATATTGATATTGATTTCTGCTACGAACGCCGCGGGGAAGTCATTAATTATGTAACCCGAAAATACGGCAAAGAGAACGTGGCACAGATTATTACTTTTGGAACCATGGCGGCCAAAGCGGCGGTCCGGGATGTCGGGCGTGTGATGAACATGCCTTATCCCGATGTTGACCGAATTGCAAAGCTGATTCCCAACGACCTCAATATGATACTGCATCACGCCCTTGAGGTAGAACCACATCTCAAGACTCTTTACGACAGCGATCCGCAGATTAAAAAGTTGCTGGATATTTCCATGAAGCTAGAGGGGCTTAACCGCCACGCTTCCACTCATGCGGCTGGCGTTGTCATCAGTGAGAAACCGCTGGTGAATTATATCCCGCTTTTTAAGACCAGCGACGGCCAGATTACCACCGGATTCCCCATGGGAGCGCTTGAAAAAATCGGATTGCTGAAGATGGATTTTCTTGGGCTGAAAACTTTGACAGTCATTGACGAAACTTCAAAGATTGTCCAGCGCCGCCGAGGAATCAAGGTTGATATGAATCAAGTTCCTCTGGATGATCCAAAAGCCTACACAATGCTCGGTCGGGGAGAATCCCTGGGAGTTTTTCAGTTAGATAGTTCCGGCATGAGAGATTTATTAAGACGACTTCGGCCCGAACGATTTGAAGATATCACCGCTCTTTTAGCCCTCTACCGGCCGGGACCCATCGGCTCTGGTATGGTGGATGAATTTATCAAACGTAAGCATGGCGAAATACCCATTCGCTACGACCACAAAGCCCTGGAACCGATCCTGAAAGATACCTGCGGTATCATTCTGTATCAAGAGCAGGCGATGTTGATTGCCAATACTCTGGCAGGTTTTTCCTTGAGTCAGGGGGATGAACTTCGCCGGGCGATGAGTAAAAAAAATCCGGAGGCGATTCAGGCGCAGAGGGAAGCTTTTCTCACGGGGGCGGCCAAGAATGGGGTTGGGAAAAGAATCGCTGAGAAAGTGTTTAATCTCATCGAGTATTTTGCCGGATACGGTTTCAATAAGTCTCACAGCGCCGCCTACGCCTTAATCTCTTATCAAACGGCATACCTCAAAGCGAATTATCCTGTGGAGTTTATGGCTGCCCTGCTCACCAGTGAAATCGGGAACAGCGATAAAGTGGTTCTTTACATTGAAGAAGCAAAACGGATCGGAATTAAAATTTTACCTCCCGACGTCAATGAGAGTTTTAGCAAATTCACTACGATGGATGTGGCAGGGGGTGGCGTGATTCGTTTTGGATTAAATGCTGTTAAAAACGTGGGACAAACGGCGATTGATTCCATCATCGAGGCCAGAAGAAAGAAAGGGCTCTTCCTTTCTTTGCATGATCTTTGCGAGCAAGTAGATTTGCGGATCGTTAATCGAAAGGTATTGGAGAGCTTGATTAAGTGCGGGGCCTGTGACAGCTTCGGGAAAAAACGGTCGCAGCTTCTGGCAATGCTGGATCGTTCGCTGGAAGCGGCAGGTGATATCCAGCGGGACCGGAGTAAAGGACAGTTTTCATTCTTCGATGCCATTGAAGGGGTAAGTTTGTTCAAGAAAGAGACTCACCCAGCCGCGGATATCCCCGAGTGGCCCAAACACCAGCTTCTGGCTTTTGAAAAAGAGCTATTAGGGTATTATGTCACCGGGCATCCTTTGGCACAGTTTGAAAGAGATATTCGTTACTTCAGCAATGCGACAACACGGACTCTTTCGCAGTATCCTGATGGAAAGGAAATTGCCATCGGCGGCATCATCCAAAAATTAAAACAGACCCTGACCAAGAAAACCAACGAAAGGATGGCCATTATACAGTTAGAAGATTTGGAAGG
>JAHFFC010000105.1 GCA_023248175.1 Candidatus Omnitrophota bacterium
TCAGCCTACTGTCATTCTGAGCGAAGTCCGCCGAAGGCGGACGGAGTCGAAGAATCTTGTTTTAGATTCCTCGATTCGCTTCGCTCACTCGGAATGACATAGGAGAGGTGAATAGTTACAAAAGAAGAGGAAAAATAGGGGGTGGCAATGGCAAATCAAAAAATCCTAGTTATTGATGATGAACAAGAATTGTTATCTTTGTTGAGGCTCCGTTTGGAAAAAGCAGGATACACGGTTTGCCTGGCCAATAACGGAAGGGAAGGAATTCAACAGGCAAAAGAGGAATTTCCCAACGCTATCTTATTGGATTTAATGATGCCTGGGATGGACGGTTTTCAGGTTTGTAAGAAACTTAAATCAGATGGGGAGACCTCTAGTATTCCCATCGTCGCTTTGACCGCTCTCGGCGAAGAGGAATCGGCAAAAAAGGCATTGAAGTTAGGAGTCAAGACTTACATCGTCAAGCCGTTTGATTCAGAAATGTTGCTGTCGGCTTTGCAGGAGGTACTTAAAGTAAATATAGCTCAAGAATAGAAAGAGGCAGTCATGACCCAGAAAATTCTTTTAATCGAAGACGAACCCGATTTGGCGGCAGCCGTGCAAGTCCGATTGGAGACCCGAGGCTATAAAGTCTCTATTGCTTACGATGGGCAGGAAGGACTGGCCAAGGCCCGGACAGAGAATCCAGACTTGATTATCTTAGACATCATGCTTCCTAAAATAGATGGGTATAAAGTCTGCCGGATGCTGAAGTTTGACGAAAAGTACCAGAAAATTCCAGTGATCATGTTTAGCGCCAGGGCACAGGAGAAGGACCGTGAACTGGCGAAGGAGTGCGGGGCAGATGATTATTATTTGAAGCCCTTTGAGCCGGAACCCTTCCTGGCGAGGATTCAAGAATTGCTGGAGAGACCGAAATGAATTTCTTCAACAGAAAAGATGATCAAGAGAAACGGATTGAGCAGTTAAGAAAGGAACTCGATAAAGCTCAAGAGCGCCTGAGGCATCTGAACAACCTGAAATCGAATTTTGTTTCGGTCATTTCCCATGAATTAAGAACACCCCTGACTTCGATCAAAGAGGGAGTGGCTTTACTCGTCGATGGAGCATTGGGAGAACTCACGCCAAAACAATTGGAATTCTTGGATATCGTCAAAAGAAACACCGATCGGCTGACTCGATTAGTCAATGATTTGCTTGACTTATCACAGCTGGAGAACAGTGGTGTTCGTTTTAGAAAGGAATCTGTCAATATAGAGAAGCTGATTGGCGAAATCGCCATTTCGATGGCATCGCTGTTTTACCAGAAGAAAACGCAATTTAGAACACGTTTCTCAGGGGAACTTCCCCCAGTCTATGTGGATGCTCATCGAGTCAAGCAGATTTTGGGACATTTGCTCGAGAATGCCTTGAAATTTACCTCCCAGCCAGGGAACGTGATTTTAGAAGCCAGTCTTTGCCCTCCCGGAGATTGGGGGGTGTGGAAAGAGAGTCCGTACATTAAAATTTCGGTCCGGGATCATGGAGTGGGAATTCCTAGAGATCAGGTGCGCAAACTTTTCAGCAGATTTGAGCAGATCAACCGAGAAGCGGGACCAGGTCCCAAAGGGACTGGGTTAGGGTTGGTCATCTGCCGTGAAATTGTCGAACGCCATGGCGGAAAAATTTGGGTAGAATGTCCTAAAGAGGTGGGGACTATTTTCTCATTTACCCTACCTGTTTATCACGAGAAGCTTGAGATCTCATCCATTTTTGAGGAATGCAAATTAGAGGCGGCGTTGGATCACAATCCATTGTTGGTCATGATCTTCCCCTTGCAAGGGCTGATGGATCAGCAAGAGTTGGGCAGTGATCAAATTGAGGAGTTACGGGTTTTCATCCAGAATCAAATCCGTTCCGGGGACCGATTACTGTATTACCATCCAGAGAACGCTTTTTATCTTTTTGTCATTTCAGAGCGTCCTGCAGAATTGAGTCTGCTAAACCGAATTCAGAAAGCGATCAAGAACTACCTGCCTGACAGGTCTTTAGCCTGGAGTTTCTATCCCGAAGATGGAGATGAGATTTGTCAGCTGAAGCAGAAAGCCTTCCAAAGAGCCGAAGCCGCTTAAGCCTTCGCTAATTAAAAATATAAGAATTTCAAAGTTTCTGCCGATTCCCCTCTCCCCAAAAGGGGAGAGGGCTAGTCCTGTCCTGAGCCCTTCGACTTCGCTCAGGGTAAACTCCGTCGAAGGGGTGAGGGGGGAAAGGAAGATACCCCGCAGCTTCAGCCATAGGCTGATCTGCCTCTGGCATGATGCCGCTGGGTATCTTCCTTCAGTTGTATCTTCACGGTGGTTATTTATGTTATATTATACTTGGGGAATGGGGTAAAGATAAAGGGGGGAACTGTTCAATGCAAGAAGAGCTGGGCTTAAATTACCTAATTCAGAATATTGAGAAGGTCATTGTTGGAAAGCGACAAGTGATAGATTTAATTGTTATTGGACTACTCAGTAGGGGGCATGTTCTAGTGGAAGATGTTCCAGGGCTGGGTAAGACGATGCTCGCCAGAGCGTTGGCGAAGACGATTCAAGCGCAATTCAATCGTTTACAGTTTACTCCCGATTTACTTCCTTCCGATGTGACCGGCTCGATGATTTACAATCAGAAGACGATGGAGTTTGAGTTTAAGAAGGGAGCTGTTTTTACCAATATTCTCCTAGCGGATGAAATCAATCGAACTTCTCCCCGGACACAGTCGGGACTTTTGGAATGTATGCAGGAATTCAAAGTCAGTATGGATGGGACGGAGTACAAACTTCCCGATCCATTTTTTGTCATTGCCACGCAGAATCCCGTTGAATTTCGCGGAACTTATCCTCTGCCAGAAGCACAGATGGACCGTTTCCTCATGCAAATCAACATGGGTTATCCAACAGCAGAGGAAGAAGTCGAGATTATCCAGCGTCAATCGGAGTCCCACCCGATTGATTCTGCCAAGGATGTATTAACGTTGGAGCAACTGCGGGCTTTACAGCAGAAGGTATTGAAGATTGAACTAAGCCCGGTGGTCCGCCGCTATATTGTAGATTTAGTCCAAGCAACTCGTTCTCATCCGGATATCCGTTTGGGGGCAAGCCCCCGCGCTTCCATTGCTCTGATGAATGCTTCCCGGGCACTGGCATTACTCGAGGTCCGCGATTACGTTGTTCCTGAAGATGTCAAACGGTTATCCATCCCTGTTTTAAGGCACCGTTTGACAGTTCATCCCCGCGCTTTAGTCAAGGGAATTACGGCGAAAGAGTTAATTGAGTCGCTCCTCAAAAAGGTAAAGATTGGTAACTAAATGTGGTGGCCTACTCGGCGTGCCGCAGGGGTTTTAGTGATCGGAGCGTTTTTCACTCTCTTTGCCACCCTCTTCTCCCTGGCGATTGGTTTCTTCATCAGCGGTGTTCTTTTCGCGATGCTTCTGTGGAATGGTTTAATGAGTTGGAATCTCTTGGGGGGGATTCGCTGTGAACGGCATCTCCAGGAAGAGCAGATGGAGGGGGATGAGGCAAAGGTAATCCTCCGTTTTTCTCACCCTGCCAGCCAGCGGGGAATTGAGGATTGGCTCATCAAAGATTCTTTTCCTTCAGCCTGGCAGGGGCCGGATGTTTTTCTTTATTCTCCGCA
>JAHFFC010000106.1 GCA_023248175.1 Candidatus Omnitrophota bacterium
GTTAAGATTGAAAGGGCGGTTAATTCCAAGATAAAGTTGGAAAACAACTTAGAAAAACCAACAGAGGTGCCTAAAATATAAAACACTGGCAAGGCACTTAAAGCTCCACCTATAAGATAACCTTTCCTTTTAGCTTTTTGGATATCATAGGGGAAGCCTTTGTATAACTTTTGTACTTTACTTAGATCATATTCGTTTAAAGTGAGCCATTCTTCAAATGACATAAATGGCGAGGATTGAGCAAGGGCGATGCCTTTCTCCATGATTTGGGTTATCTCTTCTTCTGTTAATTCATCGAGAGGAAGTTGATTAAGTTTTTGGATAATATAATCCTGATCTTCACCTAATACTTCAACCAGTTTCACTATCAAAGCACTATCTACTTTTCTTCCGCCATCCTTTGCAATTCTAAAACTTCCATCGGTGGCAATTTGATTCTTTGGTTGCATTCTCTCAAGGACTGCCTCTGCTTTTGTAATTTCATTATCTAGCCACGAGGAATCAATTTTGACATCCTTTCCCCTTTCCTTGTCTTTGACCATCTCCATAAACGCCTTCGCAAGGCCCGCGGCAGTAAGGTAATCGACTTTCCCATTCTCTGTCGTGTTTCCAACACCCAATTCTAACAATCGAACCGCCTTCCAGAAATTGCCTCCCAGTTTTTCATTTAAGATATTGAGCATCCGATAGGTACGGCTAACATCCTTTCTCGCCGGTTCAAAGGGGCCGACCCTTTTACCCCAAAGTCTTGCCCACGTTCCGCCACCCCAAATTGAGGAGAGCCATCCGGCACCCCAAATGCCACCGTCATCGATCTCATCATGCCTAAAGGCCTTCATGCCAAAGATATGGTCAAGAAGTGTGGTGTGGAGTTCAATAAGATCTACCGATTTCCCATCCCAAATCGGATAATGCTTCAAATCTGGCCCAATATCTGAGGTAAGGAATGAATCTGTTAAGAAACGCTCACGCGCCTTCTCGATTCCTACCCCTTTTTGAAGAACTGCGGCCCGTTGAAGTGCCTCTGATTCAAAGCGGGTCTCGATTCCAGCGATTTTGCTATCTTCCTTCGTAGCTTGGATCGCCGGCGTTGTCGGCTGTTCTGTCGGATTATCCCCTTCTACAATGTTATCCTGCGTATCCTCCGCATGCGTCTTTCCAACATCTGGTGCATCAGTTGGGAGAATGTTAAATCCGGAGAGAACGGCAGATGTACGCGGCTCCATTAAAAGATGAAGTACATGCAAAAGAGGGACAGGCGTTGCATCCTTGATCGTCCCCTTCCGCTCAATGAGACCCGAAGCGCCGATCATTCCTCCTGCTTCAGGACGTGCCACAAGCTGTGAAGGCAGGACCGGTATGCCGATCGCGACTTTATGGGAAGACTCATCCCAAAGCGCACTCAAATGATCGACCGTTGTTCCATAGGCATGGGCGAGGATCTCGGCATCTTTTGAATCAAGACGAAGCATTCCTGTCGTCTCGAGTTCTTGGCTTAAGTTGCGGAGCTCC
Source organism: Candidatus Omnitrophota bacterium (assembly GCA_023248175.1). Classification (GTDB taxonomy): domain Bacteria; phylum Omnitrophota; class Gorgyraeia; order JACOVV01; family JACOVV01; genus JACOVV01. The sequence continues at coordinate 1,513 of JAHFFC010000106.1, forward strand.
ATAATCGCTGATTCAGAGGCCGCCTCACCGATGGCCCTCAATTTCTTGACATAGGGAATGCTGAAAACTGCAAGAAGCTTGGTAACTCTATCAAGTGATGGTTCAAGAGGCGATCTTTCCCAGTAGAGTCGTTCAATCGGTTTTTCATTTTCCACAACATCTTCGGAGAGAAGCGCTGCCTCATAAGCAGAAATTCGATCGATGACAACGGCACCTACAAGATCGAAGATCCGTTTTTTAAATTCCGCCGAGGATATAAGTTCTATTTTTGCAAATTGCGAGAGATCTATTCCTTCACTTCGGGCCTTGTCTAGCAAGCGTTCAAACTGGGATTGTTCTTTACCAAGGAATTTAAACGTGCCACGGAGGGCTCCTGAATCCGAAACAAGAATGAGTCGTTTTTCTACGGCTGGGTATCCTCCTTTACCGTCGTCCACGATAATTCGTGCCAATTGGGCACCTTCCTTTTGGCCAAATGAGATGAGTTGTTTTAGTGTTTCTTCAAGGTGACGATCACTAATGGAGAGGACAGAGGGGATAGGAGTCATCGTCTCGGACATGAGTTGCACACCACCTTTGCCTAATGTTTCAAGGGCTTCATAATGACGTGGTGCCACTTCACGCCCAAGTTCTTTATGGCCACTCACAATCGCGTTGAGGGAGCCGAAGTCCCATGATGTCAATTCCTTGTAATCGCTTGAATTGGCAAAGGAGAGTGCGGTCCGACGGTAAGGATTCCGCAACCCACCTCGACCCAGTTGATGGTTCATATCACCGGGGCCGCTGTAGAGGGAGCCGTGATGGAGTTCTGAGGCAACCCCACTTTCCTGGGCGGTGAACTGACCATGGAAGTAGCGAAGAAGGCCGAGCCGATAGAGGTCCGAACGGGAATATTGACGATCTCCCACATCAACTTTTTCATTCCGATGACCAGTAGAAGCGGCTAAAACGGCCAAGACTTCTACGACAGGATGGTCCTCGCCCCATAGAGAGGTAAAGGCATCTGCCAACTGATCCAATAATCTTCCAGATTGAACAATGAGGAATGCGGCCTGATCACGTTTTGCTAAGGTATCGGTAGGCTCTTCGGGAAGACCTTGAGCGCTTCGTTTTTTATGGAGAGAGAGGTACACCACTTCCTCTAAATAATCTGGGAGACTCGCTAAATGTTCCGAAAGCTTCTCTAATATTTTGTTACCGATGTCATTATCTGGAATATCTGGAATGAGAATTCCTCTTGTTTTTAGCAATGTTTGAATCAACGCGGCATACTGACGTTTTGCTTCAAGATCCGATGCGAGTGCGGCTGCGGTTGAAATAGGATAATCCTTTGAACCGATCTTGATTGATTTACCAGTGAGTTCGTTTTCGACATTAGCAATATGAGCAGGTTTTAAAATATTTTCTTTTTCTTTCAAATATTTCTTATCTGACTTAATCAGGCCAGAGACAAACTCTTTCAGAAGAACAGGATCATAATGTGCCTTAAGGCTCTGGACGACCGCATCTGCAAGGGGACGCAGATAAAGGACAGGATTAAGACCAGCGACTTTCCCAAGACGTAACTTTTGAAGTTTAAGTAATTCCCTTTTCCCTGCAGGGGTTTTATATGCATCAAAGCCGACTTCATAGCCTAAATCAATTGTGTCGCTCTCTTGAGTCTTAGCGCCCATTGTAACCTTTTGATATGGAATCGTTGCTTTTTCATGCGGCACCAATTGATACAAGACTTCATTTGCGATTTTTCCAGATTCCTCGTTCGCCTCTTGTTCTTCTTTCATCGCCTCTCTTACCTCTGGGAAGAGATCATAGGCATGGGATTTCATCCCACCATCCTTACTGGTTAGAGGAGTATCTAATATGCCTTCGAGAGAGACTTCATCCCTCGCCCAGGCATGGAACTGGTCTAATTTGTCAGCCTTTGTAAGCGATTCAGGTATCCTAAAAAGCTGTTTCCCAGGAACAGGAGAAGCGACGTACTCGACCTTGCCGTCGTCTCTTTTCTTCACCTCAATACTTCCGGGGAAGTAAACATAAAATCCTTGGCGATTCTGTTCATAAAGACCAACCATGATAACTCCCTTGAGACCAATCAGTGTATCTCCATAAATTTTTTGGACACCACCCTTATCCC
>JAHFFC010000107.1 GCA_023248175.1 Candidatus Omnitrophota bacterium
CACCTCGCGGGAAAATTACCGTCCTGCGAATGACAGGACAAAAAGGCTGGGAATTTGGAACAGCTAAAGCGGGAGAAGGGGGGAGCGGAGTTTCTGGACAGGCACGTGAAGAAGGGACCAGTAAATCTCGTTCGAAGACATTGGTGGTCAGTGATATCTCCTCTTCCATCGAAAAGGTGGAGAAAATTTTGACTCAAATTGATAAGAAACCAATGCAGATTTTGATTGAGACCCGCTTGGTGGAGGTCAACGCGGATAAACTCAAAGATGTCGGTTTGGAAGCAGGAACTGGTACGACGGGAGTGAGTTCTACATCGCCCACGCCGATTCCTATCAGCAAGCCTAATGATGAGAATAACTTACAGAGGTCAACGAATGCAATGGATACGGGTGTGGGAGGTCATGTTCTTTCAACGCAAGTGACCCCTTCCTTATTCGGACCTGAGACCACAGGTTTGACAGCAGCCAACGCCGGGATGCAATTGCTGATTCGCAAGCTTCGAGGAGGACAGTTTGAAGTACTTTATCATGCCTTGGAGGAAATCGCTAAGGCGAATACTCTCTCCGCGCCACGGATATTGACGTTAGACAGCCAAGAGGCCAAGATTTTGGTGGGGACTCAATTTCCGATTCTGGAATCATCCACTGAATCAGGCGTGGTCAGTCAAACACTCAGTTATTACCAGGATATCGGAATTCAACTCAAGGTAGTTCCTCAGATTAGTGACGGGGACTACATCAATATGATTATTCACCCCGCTGTCAGTTCGTTCACCACAAAGGTCTCCATTACAGGAGGGGCGGAGTATCCGATCATTGATGTGCGGGAAGCCGAGACCCAGGTTCTCATGCGAAGCGGCGAGACTCTGGTGATCGGCGGTTTGCTAAAAGATGCTATTCGGCGTCAAACCATAGGGATTCCTGTTTTAGGAGATGTTCCTCTGCTAGGGTTTTTGTTTCAGCGACGGACTAGCGATCTAGAGAAAATTGACCTTCTGATTTTCATTACGGCTCAGATATTCGATCCGGATGATGAAGTGCCGCAATACGCGGCCGCGAGACCGTCCTAAACATTTGAGAGAAAAAGAGAATGGTAAAACGATGGTTCTTTTTGTGGATGATAGGAGTGATGATAGCCGGGGCATTGGCTTATAGTGTCAGTAGCGGCTCAGCCCGTTCTGTCACTCCATTGCCAGATCCCCAAGGCGCTAAATATAAAGGGCATAAGGATATTTGGGCGCTTTGGTATACTCAGGATACTGTCAGTCAATTGCAGAAAGAACATCAGATGATTTTAGAGGCGCTCGACGATCTCAATGCGAAAATTGAGAAGCTGGAAAAGGGAATCGAGAGCTGGAAGAACTCGTCCTAAAATCGGCCGTTTTCTCTTAATCCAAAACCCTGCCTTAGAAATTCTCCGCTAAAGAAATCCCTATGCTAACGGAAAGGTAATCCTAATTATGTCTAAAGAGATTCTCATTAATGTAGAGCCGAAAGAGCGGCGTGTTGCGGTATTGGAAAATAAGGTACTGGAGGAGTTTTTTGTCGAGCGCACCCACAACATTCACTTTCTTGGAAATATTTATAAAGGAAAAGTGAGCGCTGTCGTGCCGGGGATTCAGGCGGCGTTCGTGGATATCGGTATGGAGAAAAACGGTTTCCTCTATGTCTCCGATTTGGGAGGAGTGGGACTGGATGAAGATGAGTTGACGCAGGTGGAATCGGAGGGAGTAGCGTTGACTCACAAGAAAAGGGGACGAGCACTCCCCTCGATTAGCGAATCGTTGAAGGTGGGGGACGAAATTATGGTACAGGTTGTCAAAGAGCCATTGGGGACCAAGGGGGCCCGGTTGACGACTCATATTTCTCTTCCCGGCAGATATTTAGTCTTGATGCCCGGCGATTCTCACGTGGGAGTTTCAAAAAGGATTCAAGATCTACAGGAGAGGGATCGACTCAAGAAACTGTTTGCCGAACTCGAGTTACCACCTGGGGTAGGGTTTATCGTCCGGACAGCAGGAGTAGGCAAGGGGAAGAAGGAATTTGCCAGTGATGTCCGGTATCTGGTGAGCTGCTGGAAGCGGATTCAGGAAAAGGGGAAAAGGGGCCAGGCTCCGTCGCTGCTTCATGAAGAGTACGATCTGACCTTGAGGGTAGTCCGGGACAATTTTACAGAAGAAATTGATAAATTGGTCATTGATTCTCTCACTGAATACAAAAAAGTGATTCGGTTTGTCCGGAGTTTGATGCCGCACTTGACTCATCGAGTGGAGCTGTATCAAGGCAAACAATCTCTTTATGAAAAATGGGGGATTGAGAGGGAGCTCGATGGAATCTACAACCGTCGTGTTTCTCTTAAATGCGGCGGTTATCTCATCATTGAACAGACCGAAAGCTTGGTGGCGATTGATGTCAACAGTGGACGATTCACGGGAAAGCACAATCTGGAGGAGACTGTCTTCAAGGTGAATATGGAAGCGGCGCAGGAGGTTGCCCGCCAGCTTCGGCTCCGCGATATCGGCGGGATCATTATCATTGATTTTATTGATATGGAAGTGGCAGATCACCGACGGAAGCTCTACAAGGCGCTCGAGGAGGTTCTGCGCAAAGATAGAGCGAAAACGAACATCTTAACCCTCTCGGACATTGGTTTGATTGAGATGACCCGCCAGAGGGTCCGAAAGAGTTTGGAATCGGAGGCGTATCAAACCTGTCCCTACTGCCGCGGCAGGGGTTCTGTAAAATCAGTTGCCACCATGGCCATCGAGGTACTGCGCCAGATCAAGAAGTTTGCTAAAGAGACAGGGAACAGGGAAGTCCAGGTCAATATCAGTTCTACCGTAGCTACTCAGCTGCTGAACGATGACCGAATCGCCCTGGCAGAACTAGAGAACCAGACACGATGCCGGGTGGTCATCCAGGGGGTGAATGAATACCACCTTGAGGAGGTAAGAATATTCCCATGGCAGGCGCACAGCGGTTAATGGGAGGGTTTTTATGAGGAGACCTGATAGAAAAGGTTTCACACTGATCGAACTTCTGGTTGTTATCGCTATCATTACTCTGTTGGCCGGATTGGTGACGGCGGCGACGCAGACTGCCCGCAAACGGGGGGCGCGCGGGAAAGCGGAGGCGGCCATTGCCACGGTTGAGGCGGCGGTGGGAATGTATGAGAGCGACTTGGGAACATTTCCGGAAAGCGGCAACGAAAATTTGGTCAAAGCCCTCTCGGATGAAAAGATCAACGAGGGGAATTCGGGATGGAATGGTCCGTATATGCGGTTTAAGCAAAAGGAATTAGATACGGGGGAGTTTGTGGATCCCTGGGGGCATCCATACATTTATGTCAAAGGGGGAACGTATAACGGAACCAAGTTCTACGATTTGTACAGTCTGGGTCCTGACGGAAAGGAATCGGAGGATGATGTTACGAACTGGTGATTTCAGAAAACAGAGAACAGAAAACAGAAGACAGACGTCAAAAAATCTGTCCTCTGTTTTCTCTCCTCTGTCCTCTGTGCGAGGATTTAGTCTCATCGAAATGATGGTAGTACTGGGGATTATCGCTTTGATAGTCGGAATGAGCCTTCCCTACTTTGGCCGGTTTAACAGCGGTTCCGGTA
>JAHFFC010000108.1 GCA_023248175.1 Candidatus Omnitrophota bacterium
CGGTATGCCTGACGTCCCTTCTTAGCTGGATTGGCGGGTCACACAAAGAGAGGGGTCGGCTTAAGGTTAACTTTGACATCGTCATTCCCCGCCGAGGTTCCATTTAAAGAAGCGATACTTAAGCCGTCTTATTGACGAGCCGTCCGGAAACGAATCGGTGAATGAGACTAGCAATGAGCGTTTGGTAGGGTATGCCATCCTCGATTGCTTTCTTTTGGAGTCTCTCTAGGTCGTGACTCGAAATGCGGATGTTGACTCGCTTATCCTTGCGAAGGGTGGCGCGAGCCATGGCTTGGTAACGTTTTATTTCGCTTCCTAGATTTTTCACGCTGCGCCACTCCCCTCTTTCGTAGGAGTCGAGCATTCCCTTTTCTTCTTTCGTGAGCTTCGACATCATTCATTCCTCCCTTTTGAGATATTTCTTTTTAGCCTTTCGGCTTGGGATGATGGTTTTTAGAAATATTCTCTCTTCTTCCTCCACAAAAGGGACTAAGTAGATGTAGTCCCCAACATGGACCACAAACAGGCGTTGGTTGGGATACTTTGTCTGATTGGGATGATCGACGGTATCCTTAAGAAAGCCGTGGTCCATGTAAAAGAGGATTTCTTCAAAAGAAATCTTACGTTCTGCTTTAAGCATTTCATTCTTTTCTGGATCCCATGAGAAGTGCTTTATCCCCATAGAAGAAGTATATCACAAAGTGTGCCTAGTGGCAACATCTCTTTTTGTTCCTTTTCAATTTGTAATGAATACCCCCCGTAATACCCCCACCGTTGTCAATAGCACGTTGAAAATTTTATAACGTATTTATCTATAATGTGTTATGATTAACCTTGTGGCGATTGGATGGTTGGGCACACAGAGAGAGACGGAATTCCTGATGGAAGATTGAGGAATAATCTGATAAAATAAATGCGATGCCTATCTTAAAATTAACTCAACATAATGAGAAAAAGGAAATAGAGTTTGAATTAAATTACCTAAGATATCTAACAACCTCCCAAAGATTCCAAATGATGTTTTCAAAAACTCGAGAAATGCTGCGACTTCTTCGGAAACATGAACACCGAAAAACTTATAAAGTTATTAAAAGAGCATAAAGTGAGATTTGTCATTATTGGAGCAACTGCTTTCCCGGTTCATGGATATGCCAGGGCTACTTTGGACATTGATATTTTCATCCAGCCAGATCGGAATAATGCTGAGATGACATGGAGGGCTTTGAGAGAATTTGGCTATGATCTTTCTGATGTGAGTGTTGAAGATTTTTTAAAGAAGAAGATATTGATTCGACAGTATGTCGTAGAAACAGACATCCATCCTTTCGTCACAGGAATTACCTTCGAGCAAGTATGGGAAAACAAAGTCAAATCTAAATTCGGTAAAACTTTTGTGTGGTTTGCCTCTCTCGATGATCTAATCCAGATGAAAAAAGCGGCTGCTCGTCCCAAGGATATCGAAGACCTTAAATATCTCCAGTCTTTGAAAAGTAAAGGTAAGAGGACATAATCATTGGACTCAGTCCGCTCCACTAAAACTGCTCCAAAAACCTCACATCGTTCTCAAAAAACAACCGTATATCATCAATCCCATACTTGAGCATGGCGATCCGCTCAACTCCCATGCCAAACGCAAAACCCGTATATTTTTTGGGATTATAGCCGACGGCTCGGAAGACATTGGGATGCACCATCCCAGCTCCCATGATTTCGAGCCATCCCTTCCGTCCGCAAACACTGCATCCCTTTCCCTGACATAACAAACAGGAAACATCCACCTCGGCGCTCGGCTCAGTGAACGGGAAATAATGCGGCCGAAAACGAATTTTTGTCTGGCTCCCAAAGAGCCTCTTAGTAAAAAAATCCAAGGCACCCTTAAGATGCGCAAAACTGATTCCTTCATCCACTAAAAGCCCTTCTATTTGATGAAACATAAAAGAATGGCTGGCATCTACCGCATCGGGCCTAAAAACCTTCCCGGGGGCTACAATCGCCAGCGGGGGTTTTGTTTTCTCCATGACTCGGACTTGTACCGTCGAGGTCTGGCTTCGAAGAAGATACTTGCCTCCTTCTAAATAGAACGTATCAAAAGAATCTCGCGAGGGATGATCCGCTGGAATGTTCAGCGCAGAAAAATTATAATAGTCCGTTTCGATCTCCGGTCCTTCCACGACGACAAAACCAAGCTCCTTGAAAACCTCACAGATCTGTTCGATGACTTGGGTCAACGGATGAAGATGCCCGATGGGACGAGGAATGCCAGGAAGTGTCCTATCAAACGCAAACTGTTTGCTGGCGGGTTGGGGGATTAAACTCGTTTGCTTCTCTTGAAACACCGTAGTCAGTCTCTGCTTGACTCGATTGATCGCCTCTCCCACTGCTGGACGATCAGCCTGGGGAATCTGGCTTATCTGTCCAGTAAACTCGGTCAATTTTCCTTTTCGCCCGAGATACTGGACCCGGAGGTTCTCTAAAACAGTAGGCTCTGCCGCGTTTTGAATCTGCTGTAGAGCTTCTTGGCAAAGCTGCTCCAGACGATCAAGAAATGGCTGCATTAGCGAGTATTCAGCGCCTGCTTTGCGCGTTCGGCCAATTGCTCAAATACCTTTGGATCTTGAACAGCAATCTCTGCCAGCTGTTTCCGATCTAAAAGAATATTGGAGCGTTTGAGTCCGTTGATGAATTGACTGTAGGTCAAACCTAATTGACGAGCCAGAGCATTGATTCTGGTAACCCAAAGTGACCTAAAGTGGCGCTTGCGTACCTTGCGATCTCGGTAGGCATAGCGCATCGCTTTGATGGTTGTTTCTTTCGCTCGGCGATACAGACGGCTTCGATTCCCCCACGCCCCTTTGGCCTTTTTGACCATCCGCTTGTGACGTCGGCGGGTGTGAGGTCCTGCTGTAACACGTGGCATATTTTTTCTCCTTGTTCTTACAATCTCAGCGGACAACGTACAGCGGACAACGTACAGTTTTTGTCATCCTGAACGCTGAACGCTGTCCGCTGGTTCATACTCCGTAGGGAAAGATTTTAAGAATCTTCTCACGATCTACGGATGCTACTAAGACGGTTCCGCGTTTTTTCAATTTAACCGCTCGTCGTTTCAACGTCAATAAATGCCCTTTCCCCGCCACTGTCCGCAGGATTTTGCCTGTTCCTGTGATCCGAAACCGTCGCCGGGCGGAACGCATACTTTTCATCTTCGGCATATTTCTAACCCTCTTTTCCGCCAGAGGCGAATCCATCTTTGGCGGACTTCTCTTGCTGCGCTGTTTCCTTTTTTTTATTTTGGATTTTTACCTTCAACCCCGGTTTAACGGTAAATATCATCGTCATAAACCGTCCCTCCAGGAACGGTGTCCTTTCCACATCTGCCACTGCGGCTAACTCCGTAGACAGGCGATCCAAAAGCCCCCTACCAACCTCCATATGGCTCATTTCACGTCCCCGGAAAACCACGGTGACCTTCACCTTGTCCCCCCGGGTTAAGAACTTCTCACACGCTCGCCGTTTGACCTGGAAATCATGCTCCTCGATGTGCGGTTTCATTCTCAGTTCCTTGATATGAATCACCCGCTGGTGCTTCTTGGCT
>JAHFFC010000109.1:0-2991 GCA_023248175.1 Candidatus Omnitrophota bacterium
TTCGTCAGGAATAAAGAGGTAAGCGATGCCGATGAAAAAATCCCGATTCAGGATTGGCGAGATTTTGATCAATGAAAAACTCTTGACCAATGAGCAGCTCCAGAAAGCCCTAGAAGAACAGAAAAGAGGGGGACAGCATCTAGGGGTTGTTTTGGTCAAGATGGGACTTGTTAAGGAGACTGATTTGGCGACGGCGCTGGCAAAACAGCTGGGGCTTCTCTACGCCAATGGAGTAGATTTTTTAATTCCAGCCACAGATCAAAAACTGGAAAAAATATTCCCCGTAGAGTTTGCGCGGGAACACGCAGTCCTGCCTCTTTCAAAGAGCGATAATATTCTAAGAGTGGCTATGGCGGATCCATTGGACCTGGTCACGATTGATTCTATTCAACAGATGTCCCGTTGTGAAGTGGATGTCATTGTGGCGACGAGAAGCGACATCTTGAAACAACTCGATGCCCTTTATGGCGAAAATACCTTATTGAAAGAGGCCATCGCCGCTTCTGGAGACAGATTTGAAAAAACACTGGAGCATGAAACGGATTTAGATACTAAGGATATAGGAACTGAAACACTGATCGCAAAAGCGGAGGAAGCCCCCATCATTCGTCTGGTAGATATCCTGGTTCGCCAAGCGATAGATGACAGAGCCAGTGACATCCACATCGAACCGATGAAGGACAAGGCCAACATTCGCTACCGTATTGACGGTATCCTTTATGAAGTCTCTCCTCCGCCCAAGCACCTGCTCCTGCCGGTAGTCTCTCGCATCAAAATTCTTTCAGGGATGGACATCGCTGAAAAACGGCTGCCGCAGGATGGGGCTTTTTCAGTGAAATACGAGGATCGCGTGATTGATCTACGGGTCTCGACAATGCCAACGATCTATGGCGAAAAAGTCGTGCTGAGGATTCTGGATAAGGGAAAAATAGAATTAAACTTCAGGTCCATTGGTTTTGAGGCGAAGCAGTTGGAGACCCTGGAAAGCGGGTTTTCGCGTCCTTATGGTTTGGTGATCATTACGGGACCCACCGGCAGTGGAAAAACGACGACTCTTTACGCAGGGATTAGCTTTCTCAACAATTCTAAGAAGAATATTATGACGATTGAGGATCCTGTTGAATATAAACTGACCGGGGTCAATCAGGTACAAATCAGACCGGAGATTGGATTGACATTTGCCAGTGGCTTGCGAGCGATGCTGAGACAAGATCCCGATATTGTGATGGTGGGGGAAATTCGGGATTTGGAAACAGCCCAAATTGCTATTCGAGCCGCCTTAACGGGGCATTTAGTCCTGAGTACGTTACACACCAACGACGCTGTTGGGGCTATTCCCAGACTGATTACCATGGGGGTTGAACCTTACTTAGTGGTTTCTTCTCTGAATTTGCTATTGGCTCAGCGATTGACACGGAAATTATGTCAAATGTGCAAAGAACCCTACGAACTAGAAAAAGAGGTTATGAGCAGGTATGGTATTCACGCAGATCTGCTTTATAAGGCAAAGGGATGCGACAAATGCAGTTTCCTGGGATATAAGGGGAGGATTGCGATTTATGAAACATTGCTTGTGTCAGATACTATTAAACAGATGGTTTTAAAAGGGAGCTCCGTGGAGGAAATCCGGCAAATCGCTCACAAGGAAGGAATTGTCACGATGAGAGAAACCGGTATGCGGAAGGTAGAACAGGGACTGACGACGATCGAAGAAGTTCTGCAAGCGACAATAGAGGAATTCTAAAGCGATGCCTCTCTTCACTTATACAGGGCGTGGCAAAGACGGGAAAGTCCAGAAGGGAGTTGTAGAAGAGACCAGCAGAGAAGTTGCTTTGAACTCTCTCATGGGGAAAGGGCTTGTTATTACTTCTCTGGAAGAAGGAAGAAAAGAAGATAGCGTTTCTGACTTGCGTCGTTCTCGTCAATCACAATCTTCCTTAGCTCAGCCGCGCAAAAAACAGCGCCTTCACGGCAGGATCAGTACTCAGGATATGGTGATGTTCAGCCGTCAGCTGGCGACGATGCTGGAAACCGGTGTCACCTTGATCAAGGCGATCAACATTCTCTTAACTCAGGTAGAGAGTAGGAAGTTAATGAAGATTCTTGAGGGAATAAAAAAAGAGGTAGAGGCGGGAAAAACATTGCAAGGCGCGATGTCAAAATACCCCATCTTCTCGGGTTTTTGGCTCAATCTGATCGAAGTTGGAGAGGCGAGCGGTCATTTGGCTGAATCCTTAACCGAAATCGCCTCTTTTCAGGAAAATAGTAATAAATTGCGTGAAAAAATCATCTCTTCACTGATCTATCCTTCCATCTTAATCGTTGTTTCTATCGGGGCTGTTTTAATTTTCGTGACAAAAATTGTTCCGATTTTTGGAGAAATGTTGACTTCTTTCCAAATGGCTTTGCCTCCTTTGACGCAAGGAGTGATGTGGGTCAGTCAATTCTTGAATCACTCGTTTTTATATCTGGTGGTATCGGTGGTTTTGGCTGTGGTCGTTTTGACACGGTTGATCAAGACGGCGGCTGGCAAATTCCTATTTGACCGGCTGGCATTAAGAATCCCGCTCGTCGGTGAGTTCTTGGAAGCGATCTATTGCGAAAGAATTGCCAGTACGTTGGCAACTCTACTGCAAAGCGGCGTTTCGATCCTGCATGCCTTAGACATTGTGGAGAAAACAGTCTCAAACAGGGTCTATCGCTTGGCGATAGGACGGATTAAGGAAGAAGTCAGTCAGGGAAAACCCTTGGCAGTTCCCATTGAAAACAGTGGTCTTTTTCCCGTAGTCATGGTGCAGATGATCACTGTCGGTGAAGAAGTGGGAGAACTGGGAAAGATGCTTCATCGCTTTTCTTCCTATTACCGGGAAAAAATTGATGTGACGGTTTCTCGTCTCACCGTTTTGATCGAGCCGCTCATCATGGTTTTTATGGGAGGGGTGATCGGTACCCTGGTTATTTCGATGTTTCTCCCCATCTTTAAGATGTCAC
>JAHFFC010000109.1:3001-3593 GCA_023248175.1 Candidatus Omnitrophota bacterium
GCGGGGGAGTCCACTAGGATGAGAAATTTATTGAAAAGGGTGAAATCTTATACGTTAGTGGAATTGATGGTAGTGGTTGTCATGTTGAGTATTGTTGTTGGCGTTGCTCTGCCGGTTTATAACAAAATTATGGATGAGTCAAAGGCGGGAACAGCCCAGAACACGCTCCGATTGATGAAACATGCAAGACAAACTTATCAAGCGGGAGAAAATTATGATCTAGTGATTTCTAGGGGTCAGGGGATGAATGATTCATTATGGAATGCTTTCCAATTGATGAATCCGAATAAAATTCATCAGCAGGCAGGGTATCTATTTTATAATGAGGATTCCAATCCCGATGTCCTTGGAGTCGCTGAACGGAGTGATGGAAAGAAGTATCGGATTTATAAAACCGGAGAAATCGTAGGAGATAGTGGATTACCAACGGTTCACTAGAAGTATCAAAGCCTTCACACTGGTAGAGGTTCTAGTTGTGGTCGTGATGATTGGGATTATCACGGCACTGGCGCTCCCTTCCTACACTAAGTCTATTGAAAAATCACGGGCGCGATCCGCATGGAAAGTCCTCAAAAGCATCCGAAACGGCGAA
>JAHFFC010000110.1 GCA_023248175.1 Candidatus Omnitrophota bacterium
AAACTGGCGCAGACACGTAAGATTCGGGTTTATACCATCGGGATTGGCAAATCGGGGATGGCCCCCTATCCCGTGGATGATCCAGTTTTTGGAACACGATATGTCCAGATGGAGACACAGATTGATGAAGCGATGCTCCAGGAAATTGCTCGAGGGAGTAGCGGAGAATATTTCCGTGCCAAGGATAAAAATTCTCTCCGGCGAATTTATGAGCAGATCGACAAACTGGAGAAATCAAAAATTTCAGTGAAGAGCTGGACCGAGTATGAAGAATTGTTCCCCGTTTTTGCTATTCCAGCATTGATGTTGTTGGTGTTTGAGGTGGTGTTGCGTCAAACACGGTTAAGAAAATTACCATGAACTGGGCGAACCCAAGTTGGTTTAATGGTTTTTGGTTAGTTTTATTGCTGATCCTCTTTTTTTTCTGGAGGGAACAGAGAAGAAAAAGAGAGTTGGAGAGGTTTGTATCAGCTCCTCTCTGGCGACAGATGGTTAACGTGGACCGTTTTCGACAATGGTTGAAGTGGGGGTGCATCTTTACGACGATTCTCTTTTTGGTCCTGGCACTGGCACGGCCGCAGAAAAAAGGAGATTTAGTGAAGGTAGAGCGGAAAGGGATTGATCTGATCGTTGCTCTTGATACTTCTAGCAGTATGCGTGCCCAGGATTTTAAGCCGAATCGTTTCGCGAAAGCCAAACGGGAAATTTCATCGCTGATCTCTAATCTCAAAGGGGATCGCATTGGGATTGTTGTCTTCAGTGGTGTGAGTTTCCTTCAGTGCCCTTTGACGCTGGATTACCGGGCCGCCAAACTCTTTACTGAGGCGATGGAGGTGGACATGCTTCCCCTTCCCGGCACCGCGATTGGAGAGGCAATTCGGACTGCTATCCGGGCATTCGACAACAAGGGGCCGCAAAAAAAAGTGATTATTCTGATCACAGATGGGGAAGATCATGATAGTCGCCCGATGGAAGCAGTGGAACAAGCCCATGCAATGGGGATCAAAATTTTTTGCATCGGGATTGGAAAACCAGACGGAGAGCCGATTCCCATCGTGGATGCTAGAGGGAGAGTATCTGGTTACAAGAAAGACGAGAGTGGTAACGTGATCTTAAGCCGGCTGGGAGAACAGACGTTGCAAGAGATTGCTTTAAAAACCGGTGGATCTTATTATCGCGCGACGACAGGTGAACTAGAACTGGAGCGGATTTATAAGGAAATTGAGGGCCTGGAAAAAGGAAAGTTTGAAGAGGACTATGTTACTCAATACGAGGATCGCTTCTTCTATCTTTTATGGATTGCGTTTTTGTTGCTGTGCGTGGAGATGATGATTGGTGAACGAAAGGTGAAAGACAGAAGGTCGAAGGGGGAAGGAAGTTGCCGCCGTAGGCGGCCTATGTTCAGCAATTTCATAAGCAATTCCTTCCACCTTCCACCTTCCACCTTCCACCTAATTTTATTATCCTGTCTTCTTATTGCCTGGAAGCCGCCCGTGGAGCATCGGAACGGCAAGGGAAATGAGCTTTACAAGAAGCAGAATTACGAGGAAGCGCTCAAAGTTTATCAAGATGCTCAGTCCGATGCTCCGCAGAAGCCGGAACTGAATTACAACATTGGCAATGCCCTCTACCAGCAAAAAAAGTATGACATGGCAAAGGAATCTTATCAGCAGTCGGTTCTGGCATCAGATCCGAAGCTGAGGGCCAATGCTTACTATAACTTAGGAAGCGTCCAATTCCGCAAGGGGGATCTCCGAGATTCCCTTCGGCTCTTTGAGAAGGCGTTAGAATTAAACCCAAAAGATGAAGATACGCGGTATAATATAGAATTAATTAAAAAACTCCTGGAGAAACAGCCACCTCCTCCAGAAGAACAGAAGGCAGAAGAACAGCAGGAACAACAGCAACAGGATCAAAAACAGGACAAAGGGGGTGGAGTAGAACAGAAGGACGAAGGACCCTTCGACCCTGCTCAGGGCAGGCGAGAGACGAAGGACGAGAAAGAGCAAGAACAAAAGCAGGGGCAGGAGCAGGACAAGCAGAAGCAGGAAGCAGAAGGCAGGAAGAAGGAAGAGGAAACCAAAGGTCAAAAACCAAAGACAGAAGACGAACAGCAACAGGGAGAAGAGCAACAACGGCAAGCTCAAGGGGGACAGTCCGTCAAGCAAGAACAGGATGAGGAGCAAGAAACAGAAGGTTCAATGAGTCGGCAAGAAGCGGATAGAATTTTAGATGCTTTAGAAGAAAAACCGGATGAGGTAGGGAAATTATTTCGCAATTATTATCCTAAATCCAAGGAGGAACTACCAGTGAAAGATTGGTAAGGACTAATGACAAATGACAAAATTCAAAGCACAAAACTTTTGTTTTGGAATTTGTCATTGAGTAAACATAAGGGAGGTTGATTATAAAATGAAAACATTTAAAACAGCTTTATTGTTGGCTGTGTTAACCGTTATGCTGGTTGCCATTGGAGGTATGCTCGGAGGGCCGGGTGGCGCCAAAATGGCTTTTATCATGGCGCTGGTGATGAATTTCATCAGTTATTGGTTCTGTGACAAAATTGTCCTGGCAATGTATCGAGCAAAACCAATTGTCCCAGGAGAATTTCCAGAGTTAGAAAGCACGGTTCGTGAGTTAGCCCTACGGGCGGGGATTCCGATGCCCAGGCTCTATGTGACGCCTCATCGTTCACCCAATGCGTTCGCTACAGGAAGAAATCCCGCTCATGCCGTTGTCTGCGTGACACAGGGGATCCTGGAACTATTGAACCCTGACGAGCTAAAAGGGGTTCTAGCTCATGAATTGGGGCACGTGAAGAACCGTGATATTCTTGTTTCTACAATTGCGGCGACGATTGCCGGCACGATTACGATGATGGCTGACTGGGCTAGGTGGGCGATGATCTTTGGCGGGAATCGCGACCGAGACCGCCGCAGTGGCGGAGGAGAAGCCATCGCCATGATTGCGTTGATGATTCTGGCTCCGTTGGCGGCGATGCTGGTTCAACTGGCGATTTCTCGATCAAGAGAATATGGCGCGGATGAAACTGGAGCTCATCTGGCCCATTCGACGACAGGGCTTGCCAGCGCTTTGGTAAAGCTGGAAGAGGCGGCGAAAATCCGGCCATTGGGGGCAAATCCTTCAACAGCGCACCTGTTTATCGTCAATCCTCTGCGAGCGGATTTTATAGCGACTTTATTCAACACGCATCCGCCGATCAAGGAACGGATCAAGAGACTGCAAGAAATAAAGGTGCTTTAGGTATACTTGATGTATAGGAATTTCAAAGTTTCTGCTGATTCCCCTCTCCCCTTCGGGGAGAGGGGGAAGAAGGAAGTTGCCGCCGTAGGCGGCCTATGTTCAAAAGGGCATAAATGGAACTTTTTTATAGAGGATGAATAGTGAGCATAGCGCGCAGAAACTCATGAGAAAAGTACGTAACTGTTCACCTCTGATATAGTCATTATGGGGCAAGGGATAAGCCAGGGAACTATTTTCTTCACTTAACGCCGAATTTTCAACGGATTTGAGTTTGGATTGATCGCAAAACTCCTCGCC
>JAHFFC010000111.1 GCA_023248175.1 Candidatus Omnitrophota bacterium
GATTTCCAATGTCTCCCCTGCGGGGGGTTTCACAGTCCCTTCAATATCCACATTCCCGTCTACCACAATCGTCCCTTTAGCGGTAACATTCCCCTGCAAGGTCAAGTTGCCATCAATGTAGGTGACTGCGTTCGCCGATCCCACGGAACCCCCATTGACTTTATAGTTTCCATCCACATTGGTAGCCGCTTCGGATTTTAATTGGTCAAAGTTGACTGTTTGTAAAACCACTAACGGAATATTGGCAGTCGCCCCGCTGCTGGTGAGGGTTCCATTGTTATTAATATTCCCAGAAGCAGTAACTCCTCCAAGCACTATCTCTCCCGCTCCATTTTTGGTATAGACCGTCACTGATCCATCCAGTTGAAAATTATGGTTGGAGTGGAGAACTGTGGGTGAAACTCCCGTGAGTGTCGCAGTCGCCTTTTTTAAGTCGAGATTCCCGTCGGCCAAAATAATATAGGGGGCTTCAACCCCTTCTTTGTTGAGTGTCAACCGAACTCTGCGGATAATCGTCCCATTTCTGACTGCTGCCGTTCCCGTTGCTTCAAGAGTATAAGAGGAAGCGGTAGACCCGACTGTTTGTATCGTATAACTTCCCGTACTAAACGTCTCGGTTTTATTGTAGCTGGTTCCTTGCGACCAAGTTTGTGAAATTTCATCAAGGGCCCGCTCAAGCCCCGCTTCAGCCAGATTCAGAGCTGCGACATTGGCATAATCTCTCTGCACCCAACTATGCTCGGAGCTGACCAACTGAATCAAACCGCCCCCCCCTTCATTGGTCGTGTCAACTCCAATCAGGAGCATCGAAAGCACGGCCAGCATCATTACCGATCCTAAGAGAACGCTTCCTTTTGAGTGATTCATACTTTCACCTCACAGTGTCGGACGAAAAATGTTTTTTCGCTCTCCTAATTCCTCATTTTGATTTCACTAACCAAACGTAATAAAGTAGTAGCACCTTCTCCACTGTTACTGTAGTTTCCTTGGGAGGACGCATCCAGCGCCACCACTTGGTGCTTAGCCTTGCGTTCAACCTTTGAAATCGTTAAGTCAACCGATACTTTAGTGCCGGCGGAATTAAAAATATAATCGCTTCCGCTCGGTGCGACAACGTTTTTTGCGATGACTCTTTTGCTGCTCGTGGAACCGGTTTTGGCAACTCCGGCAACCGTATAGTTATCAAAAAAAGTCCGTTCCATCCGGTATTGATTGCTCCCTAAGTAATCCGTCCCATCGGGAACCAAATCGTAAACCACAAAATCGTAATCTCCTCCTCCCCCTCCTGAGCGCTGCAATACCAATGTATCCTTGTCTGTTTGATAAGTAACCCCGTCAATCGCCTGTGTATTCAGAATGGAATAGGACTCCTTGACATCCCGATTCATGTACTGCATCGCCTTTCTTGCATCACTATAAGTGATGTGAAATTGTCCCACGGATTTAACAGCCCCAAGCCCTGACATCAGTAAACTCGTGATGGCACCAAAAACAAAAACCCCGATGGCAGCCGCCATCATGAGCTCGATTAAAGTGAACCCATGCTTCGTACAGCGTTCAGCGTTCAGCGTACAGCGTTCAGAAAATACAAAAACCCCAGAAGAAATTAGCGCTCTCATCTATTGACTCCGTTCTTTGATATCAGAGTAACCAGACTGACCTGACGATCCGCAAATCCCGATCTGGCATTCGGCCAGGAAATCTCCACGGTCACTTCTTTGAGCGTTGAAGATCGGTCTACGACTTTGACCTCTTTTTTCAGGAGAGAGACATTGGCATCTTGTTTTGCAACGGCGGTAATACCGGAAAAAACTTTCTGGCGGACCCCTTCAATTTCCTGCTCGGCCAGCCAGACAGCGGTTTCTTTCATCCGCATGTCCCGCAGTCGTTCTAGTCCCAGCGGAATGACTGGCATCATCATCGTGACGGCCAAAGCCAAAACCGCCACCGCCACCATGACCTCCATCAAAGAGAAGCCCCCTTTGTAGCTCTTGGTAACCATTTCTCCCCCCTTGGAGTTGCTATCCAATCCCTATACTATAAGTATACCATTAAAAATAGAGAAGTGCTGGAGGAGAGGGTTAGGCCTGTCCTCCAGCGAAGTCGAAGGGGTGAGGGGGTGAATAGTTACCGAAAATCTAATATAATGGGGGCCATGTTCACATCGGCCATTCAGCAACAATACCAGGCGATCCATGAAAAGGTGGGACTCTTAGATTTCTCTCACCTCGGTAAAATAGAATTAAAAGGGGCTGATGCGCGTTCTTTCCTGCATCGCCTGACAACTCAGGACATTAAAAACCTCCCTGCCCCACAATTGCATGATGCCCTTCTGCTGAACAATAAAGGAAAAATCATCGCCGATATGACCGTTTGGTCACTGGCAGATCGTTTTCTAGTTTTGACAAACCCTTCTCTCAAAGAGAGAGTCCAACAACATCTACAAAAGTATCTTATCTCGGAAGAAGTGACTATTCAAGATCGCACCTCCGATTCTTCAATATTTGTCTTACAAGGACCTTTAGCGCGTCCTTTTTTACAGGAACTCAACTTTTACATCCCCTCAGCCGTTTTTGTTGGACAAGACGTCACACGCGAGGATCGTCGTTGTTTTATCCTCATCCCGAAAACGGCGTTTGACTCTTTCTTCAGTACGTTATACCGCCAGGGAAAGTCTGTTGGATTGCAAACCATTGAGCCGGTGGTTCAAGAAATTCTCCGTATAGAAGAAGGTGTCCCTCTATATGGTAAAGATTTTTCTGAAGAGACTCTCCCCCCAGAAGCCCGCCTTTTCCGTGCGATCAGTTACACCAAGGGATGCTATCCCGGTCAGGAAGTCGTCGCGCGATTGAAAACCTATGGCGGATACCGTAGGCAACTGGTGGGATTGAAAATCCTTGGTGATTTACCCGTAGGGGCGAATCATGATTCGCCCTTACGATTGTTTGATCACATAGCCGAAATTGGATGGATCACCAGCAGCTGTTTCTCACCCAAATGGAACAGCCCGATCGCCATGGGGTATGTCCAGCGATCCTGTGCAGAGGGAGGGAAATCATTACACGTAGAAACATCCAATGGTACAATGGCCGCTCAGGTGATTGAATTGCCTGGATTGCCGCTCAAAGATCCCCCCTCACCCCCACCCTTATCATGCCCCACTTAGTCTCCGATTCCAGCCGTCTTCGCGTCAGCCTCAGTTCCTGGAAAGAAAAAGGAATTGTCCATGGTTTCAGCACTCGACGCACCCCCATCACGCTGAAGGATTTCTACGAAAAAACCCGTTTTGACGCCGCCAAAGAATTTTGCCAGACGTTGAAAATTCCCCTTGAGCAATTGATTCTCCCTAAGCAAGTCCACTCTAGTCACATCGCAACCGTTTCAGATAAAATCGTCGGCCGCATGAAATTCTTCCCTGACTGCGATGGACTAATGACACGCTCCAAAGAGATCGCCATCGGCATCCTTTCCGCCGACTGTGTTCCTCTGCTCTTTTACGTTCCCTCCTCCCAAACCATCGCCGTCGCCCATGCCGGC
>JAHFFC010000112.1 GCA_023248175.1 Candidatus Omnitrophota bacterium
TGTGTGGGGGAAGTCACCCCCCTTTAACAAAGGGGGGTGAGGGGGGATTTTAAGGGTATGTTGGAAAATCTCCCCCGACCCCTCTTTTCCAAAGAGGGGAAGCCCACCTCAGGCGGAGACGAAGAATCTCGCTTTACCAATGGCTCATTGCAGATGTTACAGGTTCCAAAGAATTACTGGCTCGTCCGCCCCTAAAGAGTATAATGGCGATATGAAACCTGTCTCGGATGTCCTTATCATCGGTGCAGGAATTATCGGTTGTTCCATTGCCTACGAGCTGGCAAGAGCCGGCCGCTCGGTTCTAGTGATCGAGAAAACCAGGGTAGGAGCTGAGGCCTCCAGTGCCGCCGCAGGGATGATCTCTGCCCAACTGTCGCATGCGACTGAACACCCCACCCCCTCGTTCTTTCATCTCCAGATAGAAAGTCGCGCTCTCTTCCCAAAAGTGGTTACAGAGTTAGAAAAGGAGAGCGGCCTCGTAGTGGACTTTAAACAGAATGGCATTTTCTATCTGCTCTTCTCAAAAAAGGAAATGTCTGCAATGCAATCAAGGATCCAGTGGCAGAAAAAACACTCACTTCCCGTTGAATGGCTCACCGCTTCCCAGCTTCGACAAAGAGAACCGGGGGTGGATCAGCCGCTTTTGGGCGCTTTTTACTTCCCAAAGGATCCACAGGTTGACAATGTCCAACTGACCCTTGCATATGCGGAAGCGGCAAAGAAATATGGAGCCCAGTTTCTACTAGAGCACACGGTCAAACGAATCCTCGTTGAAAAAGGAAGCGTCAAAGGAGTTCAAACAAGTGCTGGGCGAGTCTGCCGATCTCCTGTCATCATCAACGCCTGTGGCAGTGGGGCAGGATTTGATAAAAATCTCCCGTTTCGCATTCCTGTTTTTCCGGTAAGAGGACAGATTCTCACTTATCATTTCCGAAAATTACCGTTTCAGTCTCCCGTGGCCACCTCAAGCGGATACTGTGTTCCTCGAGAAAGAAACCGCTTATTAGTTGGAACGACCGTCGAGTTTCATCGGTATCATAAAAACGCCACCGTCAGCGGAATGAGGGAAATTCTCTCCGACGTTTCCCGATTTACTTCGTGCTTAACTGGACTCACCCCATACGAACAATGGGCAGGGCTTCGACCCTGTACACCCGACCATCTGCCGATCCTTGGAAAAACTCCCATACAAGGTTTGTATATCGCAGGAGGACATTTTCGGGATGGAATTCTTCTAGCTCCTATCACAGCAAAACTGATGACAGAATTGGTCCTAAAAGGAAAAACCTCCATTTCATTAAAACCGTTTTCACTAGAGAGATTCCTGTAAATGCCAAAAAAACTAGGCCCGATTCAATTATCTTTTTCTTTTCTTAGAATTCCTCCAAAGAATGAGTGCGATTAAAGTAGTTCCAACAACCCCCTCTCCCACCCCATTGATAAAATTAGTAGATGAAAAAATATCTGACTTTTCCCAATAGTAGTACCAGTGAATAGGAAGAATAATCCGCTCTTTTAAAAATGGCCAGAAGATTGGCATCCCTGGAGGGGTGGTACTATTGGAAAAGAAGAGGTCCAAAACAATATGCGAGGAGATTGCCGCAAAAGCCCATCCCCATAGTTTCCAATTCCACTTCTTTATTCTGTACGAGTTGAGCCCAGTTACCACTAACGCAACAAAAAATGCAAATGCGAATGTATGAATTTCTCCATGATGGTGAGGACTATAAAGATCAAACATCTTTTCAGAAGGGTTAAACAGGTCAATATCTGGAAGGTCGGCAAGCAGGATAAACAAAATGCCCTCCCGCCAGTATTGAAGCAGTTCTCGCCAGTGTCTAAGTCGTCGCCAAAGCACTAGAAAAATAATACCAGTAATGCTATGTCCTATCGGTGATGGCATAAAACTCTTGACCCTCCTTCCTCTATTGAATAAAATAGTATGATTACGCCAATGATCCCACCATCTGCCAATGAGAAATTTAGAAGAAGTAGGTGGTGGCGAAAGGCAAGTGGTGGGATGAAACCTTCCAAACCGCCAGAAAAATTCTGGTTGGATATGGGTTGGGCCAGCTCAGTCGGGCTGGTGATGGTTCTCTGCACTGTTATCGGCTTGGTTGTTGGCATTGGTTTAGATCGCTGGTTAAAGACACATCCTTGGTTGACATTACTCTTCCTAATCATGGGTATTGTGAGTGGGTTTTGGAATATCTTAAAGGATGTGCTAGGAAAAAACAAGGAATGTCGAAAATGATTCCTTGGAAAATAGTTCATCTGTGGATGGGAATGATTCTAGCCGTTTCTTTGTTATGGAGTCTGTTGTCCGCTTCCCAGTTCTTAAGCGCCGTCACCTTTGGGCTTGGCTTGGGGTGGCTTAATTTGTTTTCTCTTGTCTTCCTGGGGAAATCGATGCGCCAAGGGACGAAATTAAAACAATGGTATTTCCCCGTCTGGATGGTGAAATGGGTTTTGCTAGGAGCCCTGCTTTATTGGGCATTGAAAGCAAACCTTTCTCCCATCGGATTAATCAGTGGATTCGTCATGAGTCTGGTTATTCTAGCGGTGATTAGTTTTGGGAGTATCCGAAATGTCCTTCATTCCAGAAGCAGTTGAGTACCACATCCACGGTCTCCCGACGCCGATGCTGATGAGCTTGGCAACATGGGGAATTATTGGAACGGTCTCTGTTGCCGCCGCCCAAAAGATTGCCTTCATTCCAAAGGGAGCCCAGAACTTTATTGAATTTCTACTGGAGATGATTTACTCGCTTGCCGACAAAGTGATCGGCGAACAAGCCAGCAAGTATTATCCTCTTCTGGTCGGTCTCTTCCTCTATATATTCTTCGGGAATCTGATCGGGTTGATTCCGGGATTTTCCTCTCCGACTGCCTCTTTGAGCACGACAACCGCATTGGCAATCGTTATCTTCATCTATTACAATGCTCAGGGAATCAGGGAGAAAGGGGTCGTCAATTATTTTAAGCATTTTATGGGTCCCCCGCTCCCGTGGTATCTTTCGCCGATTAACGGTCTCATTTTTATCATTGAGATTATCGGACATTTCGCCCGTCCTCTTTCTCTGGCAGTTCGTCTCTTTGGCAACATTTTTGCAAAAGAGGTACTCCTTGGTATTCTGGCTCTTCTGATTGTGGTCTTTATGGGATTGCCTGAAGCAACTCTCCGTTATTCGCTAACCGCCGCCCCGCTTTTGCTTCGCCCCCTGATCATCCTCTTGGGGGTTCTGGTAAGCATGATTCAGGCGTTTGTCTTTTTGATCTTATCAGTCATCTACGTGGCTGGTGCTGTGCAACATGAGGAACATCATTAGATGTATCACAATGTCATCCTGAGCGAGCGAACAAAGTGAGCGAGTCGAAGGATCTAACGTTTAGATTCCTCGACTCCGCCCAGCACTTTTGTAAAGTGCTGGGCTCCGCTCGGAATGACAATAGACAGATAAAGGAGGATTACTTCATGAAATCGAGTAAGCA
>JAHFFC010000113.1 GCA_023248175.1 Candidatus Omnitrophota bacterium
CTTCACTTCTTCTTTCATCCGATTTACAATCTGCGGGCGTTCGTAAGGAACCCGCCATCCCAGAGAATGAGCCGATAAAAAGAGGCGATCGAGATGTTCCTGCAATAAAAAGAACTCTCCTTTATAACAACGCAGACTTTCAAACACTCCCTGTCCCCAGAAGTTCATGGGTTCTCCTTACCGATTGTACTACTTCAAGCAAAGCCTCTGCTTTGTGCAACGTTTCCTGATACTCTTTCTCTGGATCCGAATCAGCCACAATCCCAGCTCCGACCTGGATGAAAACTCGCCCCCCTGTGATCACAAAAGTGCGAATGACAATGTTCAAATCCATTTCTCCTGACAAACTCAAATAGCCAACAGAACCGGTATAAAGGGCACGACGCACCGGTTCCAGTTCCTCAATGATCTCCATCGCTCTAATTTTCGGAGTTCCCGTAATGGTTCCGCCGGGAAACGCGGCTCTAACGATATCAAAGCGATCGCAATCTTCTCTTAATTCTCCCTCAATATTTGAAACAATATGACGCACGTGAGAATACTCCTCCACCGTCATCATCTCGTTTACCCTAACAGAACCATATTCACAAACCCTGCCTAAATCATTGCGCTCCAGATCCACCAACATAATGTGCTCAGCCCGTTCCTTGGGATTCAACAAAAGTTCCTGCGCAAATTGCCTGTCAGCCGTTGGATTCTGCGTAACACGAGGACGCGTCCCCGCGATGGGCCGTGTTTCGACACGGTTCCCGGTCACTTTCAACAAACGTTCCGGTGAAGATCCCGCAATGGTAACGTGGTTCATTGGAAGGTAGCATGCAAACGGAGAGGGATTAATATCTCTCAAACGAAGATAAAGTTCCAAAGGGTCTCCTTCCAGCGCTGCTGAAATCCGCTGAGAGAGATTCACCTGGTAGATATCACCGCAGGCGATGTATTCTTTTGCCCGGAGCGCCATTTGTTCGAAGGTGCGTTGATCCATTTCGAAGCAAATATCGCTTATACCTAAATTGTCATTGCGAAGGACCCCAAGCGAAGCGAGGGGGACTGAAGCAATCTCGTTTGGCTTGAGGCTCCCAGGCTCTGCGTGGGAGCGCAGTCGTTCACAAATCTTCTCATACTCTCTTCTCCCTTGCCTATCAGGGAAAAATGGTTCCGTGATCCAACACCGATTTTGCTGATGATCCCAACTGATGACTGTCCTGACGAAAACCCATTCGCAGTCTGGGATGTTATAACTAAAATATCCAATCAGTCCGGCGGTAAACGGTGGAAGCCCGGCCGGTGGGATGACTTTATTGCCGTTCAGAAACTCTCTTAATTGGGAAATCTCGTTAAAGGTTTCTATCGGCTCCAAACCCATGAAGGAATACCGCCCTGTTTGGGGATGGAAACGAGCGCTATCCAACCAAAAAGCTTTCTCTTCTTGTCCAGCTTTGAGTTTTCTAAAAACTGCTTCCGGCAATGGAGGAGGTGTCACTTCGAGAGAAATGATAATTCCCTCTTTCCCCCAAAAAGACCGTTCAATCTCTTGCCACGAAGGCACCGTCCTGAGCTTGTCGAAGGGTTGGATTACCACGACTGCAGAAGGCGCGCCTGTTGTTTTCTGAAACGAATTTCGTTCTCAAGTTTCTTGATCTGAAGCTTCAGCTCTTCCCGCCGAACGACCTTCCTTGAGAACTGGTTCGCTAATTCATCTTTATTGGTAGAACTTTGTTCTTGGATCTTTTTCTCCACTTCACGAGCTTCTTTTTCCACCTGACGGAATTGGTCCCGCGTTTCTTTCAATTGCGCCTCTAAATTCTTCGCCACTTGACTTAGGCTTTCCATTTCAGGCCGCATCTTTTCCTGCAAAGCCTGGCTCTTCTGTTTGAAATCGTTCTCATGGCCCTTCATCTCTTCCCTTAACTGATTTATTTGGGAGTCGAGATCGTTCTTGACCGCTTCAAATTGTGCACGAAGAGTGGCGATTTCAGACTGGACCAGATGCTTTTTCTCCCACGTTGCCCCGAAGGAAGGATCTTTTTGCAGGAGTTGTTCAGCTTGGGTCTCAACAGAGGGAGAACAGCTTGTAAAACAGACTAAAAACCAAAGACCGAAAACTAAAGACCAAAGCCGCTGATCTATTTTCATAGAGTGTTAATGAAGTCTCCCCGCAGCATCATGCCTGAGGCAGATCAGCCTTCGGCTGAAGCTGCGGGGTATCTTTTCATCCCCCTCTCCCCCATTAGGGGGAGAGGGAATTTGTGTGGTACCCCGTGGCAAGACCACGGGGAAATCTAAGCTATTATAACATATAGAGAGTAACATGATTAGATTAAAAATATCGTAACTATTCAGCCTATTGTCGTTCTGAGCGGGGTGCATCCCAGTTTTGTGGGGTTATTTTTGTGAAAACCAGCCACCTTGCCCCATAATGACTATATCAGAGGTGAATAGTCAATTCAGAATGGATTGATCCATCCTTGATGAATTATAAAAACGCTCAACAAACTAAACACCGCCACCCATAGCCAGAGCCATTTTACAGTACACACCTGCAAGGGGTAGTCCCCATTCATCAGCCGATGGCCTGACCAGAGAACCATCAAAATCCCAATAAGGTTTGTTAGCCAATAGCATCCCAAAAACAGAACAGCGAAGGGAAATGGTAGGACCCGGATTAACAGACTCGCCATTACGTAGGCAAGGGGAAGGTTGAGGATTGCGTCATTCCAGGGAGTCAGTGGCGAAAGAAGCCAACCAATCGTAAAAGTGATCCAACGAAACCAACGCATTTAAGTACCGTGACTCGTGACTCGTATTTTTTTACGGATCACCGTAGTTATATTGCTTTCGTGATTTTCTTGACGGGAAAGACGACGCGAAGTCCGATGGGAGTCACAAGTGTCGTTACCAAAACTACCAGGACCATCTCCGCGAAGATTTTTTCATCAATCACGCCATGGGAAAGTCCGTAACTAGCAATAATCAATCCGACCTCGCCGCGGCTGACCATTCCAACCCCCACTCGGAGAGATTCCAAAAACGAAAAACCGGTTGCCAGCGATCCAATCCCACAGCCGATAATTTTCGTCACAATGGCTAGGATCAGAAGCGCCGCCGCGAAGGGGACAGAGTCGCCAAGAGATTGGACATGAGTGCGTAGTCCAACGTTGGCCAAAAAGATCGGAACAAAAAAAGAATAAGCAAAAACTTGCGTTCTTTCCACGAGCTCATGCTGAAATTTCGTCTGGCCAAACAGAACCCCCGCGATGTACGCCCCAGTAATCGCCGCCACTTTGCCGAAGACCTCCGCTGACCAGGAATAGATCAGGCAGATAACTAACGCAGCACCGAGAACAATCTGAGTAGAAGGAATCTTGACGACCAACTTTAGGAACGGTTCAAAGGTGGCCCGGCCAACGAGGATGGAAATAATAAAGTACAATGCCATCATGCCGAGCACCCCAAGAACCGTCCCTATCGCGCTCCCCCACCCCC
>JAHFFC010000114.1 GCA_023248175.1 Candidatus Omnitrophota bacterium
ATGGGGCAGATGAAAATAGAAGGACCGTTCAAAAGAACAGCTCCATGGTCTCCTTTTTTGATGCAAACAACCTTAGGACCCATTTTCTGAATCTTCAGGGCGCATTGAAAGAGATTTTGGTCCAGCACTAGATCACGCGCTTCCGATTCATTCAGGAAAATCCCGTGAACCTTCTTGATCACTTCTTGCAGGCTTTTTCTCTTATTATGGATCCAGAAATTCATGGAGTCACAAAACACTGCCTTGGGATGGTTCATCTGCGACAAAACTTTCTGTTGAACATCCGGATCAACATTAGCCAGAAAAAGATAAGGGAAATGCCGAAAGCGAAACGGGATATGAGGATTGAAAATCGCTAAAACGTTTAGATCCGTCCTCAAGGTATAGGCATCATTCCAGTTGTCACGATATTCTCCAGTCCATCGGAAAGTTTTTCCTCTTTCTTCTGTTGTGAGTCCCTCAGTGGAGATTCCATGATTCGCAAATAACTTTTTGTAGCGCTCGGGGAAATCTTTCCCAACAACGGCAATCAACCCGACTTTGGTGAAGTATCTCGCGGCAAGTGAAAAATAAGTAGCCGATCCCCCCAGGATTTCCTTCGCTTCACCGTAAGGAGTTTTAACGCTGTCGAGAGCTACCGTCCCTGCGACTGCAATGGGCATTTTTGAATTTCCTTTTTTAATTGCCACGCCGCTTCTTCAACATTTTCTGCGCCTACAACCGCCCTAACAACCGCTATATTGACCGCTCCTTTATCAAGAACTTCTTGGATATTTCTAACGTCAATGCCACCGATAGCGACGAAGGGAATCTTAATCCTTTCGCTCACTTCCTTGACCAATTCAAGTCCCACAGGAGGATACGATGGTTTGGTGGGAGTGGCAAAAACAGGACCGACACCAATATAATCAGCCCCTTCCCGCTCTGCAGTCAGAGCTTGTTCCAGACTGTGAGTAGATTTACCGATCAGAACCTGAAATCCCAGAATCTTTTTTGCCGTTTCAATCGGAAGATCATCCTGTCCTAGATGAATACCGTCCGCTTGCAGGGCAACAGCGACATCCACCCGGTCGTTAACGATGAATACCGTTCCTGTTTGCCGAGTCAGTTCCCTGACCGGGATCCCTTGCTGAATCAGTTCTTTTGTAGAGAGCTCTTTATCCCGCAGCTGAATAACGTCTGCCCCTCCTCTGATAGCTGCTTGGGCTGTTTCCAGAAAGCTTCTCCCCCTTTGGCATTTTTTATCCAGAATGACGTAAAGTTGATGGCTGTTTATTTTCATCCCACCACCTGCCTTAGTTTCATTAACTCATGTTACGCAGCAGTTCCCCTGTGTCCCACCTTCATGGGTTCTTTCCGCCTGAGGCGGGCACTTCGACTCGCTTCGCTCGCTCAGTGCAAGCTCACTTCACTACGGTTCGTTCAGAATGACAGCACTGCGTAAGGTGAGTCATCAAATCACCTTTGTTAAACAATCCGCCCTCGGCGGATTAAGGCAGGTGGTGGGATCATGCAACTGGGATACGATTTTCTTTTCTAAGGTGTAGAGAGTGTAACGAAGAGTTTGAAAAGCCTGCCGAACCGATGGATCAACCTCATAGCCAAATTCTTCCAAAACACGAAGTCCTTCCTTGGCCCTTTGTAAATTCCTCAGAAACAAATCTTGGATGGAAGAACTCCCATTTTTGATGGCATCAATCCCTCTGCCAAGATCACTTTCAGAATCTCTGAACTGGATCAGGCTGGGTAAATCCATTCTTTCAACGGCTAACTGGGTTACTTGATGGCGAAGATTTCTAAAAGAAAGGAACCACTCTTCATGTTCGTAAATAAATCGCGAAACATCCTCGCAAACACGCAGTCCTTCCCGAACGCGATTGAGATTAGCATCTATCAGACGGGCTGTGGCTGGGGTCGGGATCATTCTGAGCAAAGCTCCAGGCTTCGAATTTTTTCAATAAGATCGGTGGTAGAATATCCTGGGACATAGGAAATTGTTTTCACGCTTCCCCCGTATGCCTTTACTTCTTTTGCGCCGACGATTTCTGTTATCGGCCAATCGCCCCCTTTGACAAGAACATCCGGTTTTATGGCAAGAATCGCCTCAAGAGGATCGGCTTCATTGAAAATAACCACATAACTAACGTACTCTAATGCAGCCAGAACGACCGCTCTTGCCGTTTGGGTATTCACTGGGCGGGAATTCCCTTTTATGGCACGAACCGATCGATCGCTGTTCAACCCGACGATCAATAAATCCCCGTGTTTCCGTGCTTCTTCTAAATACTCCACGTGACCGGCATGGAGCAGGTCGAAGCAGCCATTGGTAAAAACAATTCTTTTCCCTTGCTTCCTTTCTTCAGTAACAAGAGGCAGTAGTTCTGTCAGCGATTTTATTTTCTCTTGCAGCATGGATTAACGCTCCTTCATGATCATCCCACCACCTGCTTTAATCCCACCACATTTCCTGTCTTCCCACCTTCTAATGTGGTGGGATCATCCAAAGAAAACCTTCGCTACTTCATAGAGATTTCGGTCAATTGTCTTAAGATTATCAACCGCCTTTTCAAGAGAAACAGCAACGATCTCCGCTCCCTGAAGGCTGACCATCTGTCCAAACGCCTGTTTCTGTGCCAATTCAACCGCTTTTACTCCAAATCGTGTTGCCAGTACCCGATCAAAGGCGGTCGGAGTTCCTCCTCGCTGAATGTGCCCCAGCACCGTAACTCTTGTTTCCAACGTTGTTCTTTCCTCGACTTTTTTGGCCAATACTTCACCAATGCCTCCCAGGCGAACGTGGCCAAAGGCGTCCAACTTTTCTTCCAGAACAACTTCTTGGCCCTCTTTAAACGTTGCTCCCTCAGCGACTACGACAATGCTAAACCCTTTTCCTCTTTCATAGCGCTTTCTCAAGAAACTACAAACTTCATCAAGGTCAATTGGAATTTCGGGAACCAAGATAACATCAGCTCCCCCCGCGATCCCGGAATAAAGAGCAATCCATCCAGCGTGGCGCCCCATGACCTCTACCACCATCACACGGTGGTGGCTTTCAGCGGTCGTATGGAGCCTGTCAATTGATTCGGTAGCAACATTGACCGCGGTATCAAACCCAAAAGTAAAATCAGTCGCGGATAAGTCGTTGTCGATTGTTTTAGGGACGCCGACGATAGCAAATTTTTCCTCTTTGTACAATTTACAGGCCACCCCTAAGGTATCTTCCCCTCCAATAGCGACGAGGGCATTGAGCCCTAAATCCTTATAGTTTACTTTCAGTTTTTGCAAATCATCGTTCTTTTTATAGGGATTGGTGCGGGAGGTTCCTAAGATCGTGCCGCCACGAGGGAGAATTCCGGTCACGGCTTGGAGGTCTAAATCCATGACATCCTTTTCAATGAGTCCCTTCCAGCCATTCCGAATCCCCAGTACTGCTGTTCCGTCTC
>JAHFFC010000115.1 GCA_023248175.1 Candidatus Omnitrophota bacterium
CCAGTTTTGTGGGGTTATTTTTGTGAAAACCAGCCAAAGCCAGGGAACTGTTTTCTTCACTTAACGCCGAATTCTTAACGGATTTGAGTTCGGATTGATCGCAAAACTCCTCGCCCGCCTAAAGGCGGGCTCGTCAGACATTGCGATCAAAAACATCCAAACTCAAATCCTAAATTCGGCTAAGTCGTTCAGAAAATAGTTCCCTGGCTTATCCCTTGCCCCATAATGACTATATCAGAGGTGAACAGTTACAAAACAAGATTCCTCGTCGCTTCGCTCCTCGGAATGACAGAGGAAATATGTATAAGCGATGTTCTTTAAATCGCTAGGAGGATTATTTTCCTATTGCTAGTCGCTCGGCAAACCAAGCAGGTAGTCTACTGGCAAGGATTTTGCGTTGGACAGTTTCAATGTTGTAGGGAACGCGCCGTAACTCGATTCGTCTCTCTTCAGAATGCCAAATACAAAAACTAGCCCGCACGTCTCCATCCCGCGGCTGGCCTACACTGCCGACGTTCACCAGATATTTCTTCCCTTTACGATAGATTATTTCGCCAACAGCAGTTTCCTCCCCCTCCTCCATAATCCAGGGGAAATGGGAGTGCCCCACAAAACAGAGGGGTGTTTCCATGAGAGAAAAATTCTGTTCGATTTCGGAGGGTTTATGAATGTAATGGAACTCTTCCGGTTCAAATAAACTGCCGTGAACGAGAGTCGCTTCCCCCTCTTGAGCCACTAAAGGGAGTGTTTGAATCCATGTTTTATTTTCTTCGGTGAGCTGTGCCGCTGTCCATTCTGCGGCTTCGCGCGCGGCGTCATACAACTCATACAAAATAGGATGCCCCACTGTCGCCAGGTCATGGTTGCCGGCCACAACGACTGCCGGCAGTTGACGGAGACGATTCAGACATTCATTGGGATTAGCGGCGTAACCGACAATATCTCCCAGACAGAGAAACTTTTCGATCCTCTCCCTCGCCATCGCAGTGAGGACTGCTTCGAATGCCTCCAAGTTACTGTGAACATCGGAGAAGAGTCCGTAACGCATAACTGACAGCGTTCAACGTAACAACGTTCAGCTGTATAGCGTTCAGCGTACAGAGGGTACTACTATACCGCTTCCTAGTGAGACCTACCGGAATCGAATTTCAAAAGTCTTAAACTTCCCGCTGGCGGATTCCCATTGAATATCTTCTTTCTGGATATGGACCCGCATGACGTTCCGGACATTGTTCAAAAAAGTCTTAATTCCCTCTTCTTCCCCTTCAAGCACCACCTCTACCTGTCCGTCGGTAAGATTTTTAACCCATCCGTTGAGTCTTAAATCTAAAGCAATCCGTTCGGCGGTAAAACGAAAACCGACTCCCTGAACCTGTCCGTTGTAGAGAATATGAGCGCGTTTCATAGTAACAAGAGGAGTTTATCGGGAAGGCGGGATTCGAACCCGCGACCTCTTGGTCCCGAACCAAGCGCGCTACCAAACTGCGCTACTTCCCGCGTTTTCAGCGTTCAGCGTTCAGGGAACATAGGCCACCTACGGCGGCAACTTCCTTCCCCCTCTCCCTTAAAGTCTTTCTTTCACTGTACGCTGACCGCTATACGTTATTCACCTATTTTTTAGATATTGTACCACATACTTTGCGAGGATGTCGGTCTCGATATTTACTTTTTCGCCGACTTTTTTGGCCCCCAGAGTGGTGTTCTGAACCGTATGGGGTATCAGATAAACTGTGAAGCTCTTACTGCCGACAGGCCCCAGGGTCAAGCTGACACCATCCACCGCGACAGATCCTTTTGGCGCCATGTAGGCATCGAGCCCGTCGGGTGTTTCAATTTCAAGAATCTCCTGAACCCGTTGTTTTGCTCGACGGTAAATTTTCCCAACACCATCAATATGCCCCGCGACAAAATGCCCGCCGATCCTGGCATTCGGTTGAAGAGACCGCTCCAAATTCACGACAGACCCCGCATTTAGATTTCCTAGTGTTGTTTTCTTTTCAGTTTCATCCACAACATCAAAGGTAATTCTAGTATCCTGCCATTTGACCACCGTTAAGCAAACACCATCCACGGAGATGCTTTCTCCTACATGGATATTCTTCCAATTCTTAGGGACCTGGATTTCCACTTTCGGAAGAGCTGTTCGAACGACCTTGCCAATCGCTTCAACGATTCCGCTAAACATAGTTAGGTTCTCCCTCGATGCAGATATCCTCATCGAACTGTTTTAATTGAACTTCCTTCAATCGAACGGCATCCGATAATCGCCCAATTCCCTCTCCTGAAACCGAAGTGGGGGCCCGTCGTCCGCCAATCACCATAGGGGCAATAAACCAAATCACTTTGTTGACTAACTTCTGTTCAAAGAGAGAGGCAATGGTTTCTCCTCCCCCTTCCACAAATAGATGATGGATGGAATTCTGGATCAGTTTTCGGAACAATGAATGAAGCCGGAATCGGCCCTTCTTTAAGAGACAGGTCCACACTGCGCAACCGGTCGTTTTCTTTAATCGTTCTGCTTTTGCTGTCTTCGAGTGTACCAGCGACGTTACGATTATCTGAGAAGAACCACCAGAACCTGAAGTAAAAAGTCTCGCGGCGGCTGAAATTTTTAGGTTCGGATCCAAAATAATTTTCTTGGAGTGTTTAAGAGAGGGATCGTCTTTGAGTACTGTTCTGATCCCCACCAAAATGGCATCTGCCTCGCTTCGGAGTTGGTGAACATATTGACGGGCAGACTCTCCGGTAATCCACTGGGACTCCCCTTTCCGAGTAGCTATTTTCCCGTCGAGAGACTGCGCAATTTTAGCCGTCACAAAAGGGAGTTGCTTTGTCATCACGTGCACAAAAACCTCATTAAGTTTTCTTGTCTCTTTTTCCATGATACCGCCGATGAGCTTAATCCCCGCTTTTTTAAGTTGAGAAATTCCTTTCCCATTCACCATCGGATTTGGATCGCGCATCGCAAAAACAACCTCTTTCACTCCCGCCCGGATCAGAGCATCGGTACAGGGGGGAGTTTTCCCCCAATGGGCACAAGGCTCCAGCGTGACATAAAGCGTGGCGCCGAGCGCTTTCGTCCCGGCCTTTTTAAGAGCCTCAATCTCTGCGTGAGGCAAGCCGGCTCGTCTGTGGTGGCCCTGGCCGACGATCCGCCCTTCTTTGACCAGCACTGCCCCCACCGTCGGATTGGGACTGGTTTGCCCTAATCCACTGCGAGCAAGGGAAAGAGCGAGTCGCATATAGGAATCATGGCTTGAATTCATGGAATATTGGGTAGGGGCATGGTGCGCCGTGCCCCTACTTCTTATGTTCTTTATGGATCTTATCTAAGATGCCGTTGACGAACTTGCTCGATTCCGTATCGCCGTATTTCTTGGCAAGCTCTACCGCCTCGTTCATGGCAACCTTGGGAGGGATTTCTTCCGCATAGAG
>JAHFFC010000116.1 GCA_023248175.1 Candidatus Omnitrophota bacterium
TT
Source organism: Candidatus Omnitrophota bacterium (assembly GCA_023248175.1). Lineage (GTDB taxonomy): Bacteria > Omnitrophota > Gorgyraeia > JACOVV01 > JACOVV01 > JACOVV01. Next base: position 3 of record JAHFFC010000116.1, read on the forward strand.
ATCGGCATCAATGTCGCAGGAGAGAAGGGACAATAAAACCATGGCGGTATCATCCACGTCGGGATAAGGGGCGTTTCGGAACTCAAAAAACCAGCCCGATGGTTCAGGAACGGGGTTTTTTGTTTTCCAGTCACCAGCAACTCGGACTTCTTTGGAAAGGAGCCAATCAACTCCTTTTTGAATCGCCCCCTCACCCCCTTTGACTTCGCTCAATGCGAACAATGCCAATGCTGTATCCCAGACCGGAGAGAAACACGGTTGGACACGGATAGATTCTTTTTCTTCAATCTCCAGATCATGTACCTGCAGAATCGCTTCTTCGAAAGCAGGATTGCCGTCTTCGTAACCCAATCCTTTAAGCGCGATGACCCCATTGATCATCGCGGGATAAATAGCCCCTAGCCCGTCGGAATCGGCCAGCCGTTCAAGGATCCAATTTTTGGTCAGTTGTAGTGAATGAGCACGAAGTGGTTTCCATGGAGAGCGTTCCAGGAATTTCAATACGACATCCAGTCCCAGGAAAAAGTTTCGCCAAGTCTTTCCCCTCACAGAATCGGGAGAAAGAGTGGGGACCGGTTTTCTTTGAGGGCTTGCCCAAAGTTCATCCAGGAAATCACGACAAGAAACAGAACAGGACGGACGGGTGGCGTAGATAATAGAAAGGGGAACTAAAATAGTTCTGGTCCAGGCAGAAACTGCGTAAATATTAAAACCAAACCAGTTGGGTAAAAGGATGATCTCTGGAGGGAGGGCCGGGATTTCACTCCAGGGATAAAGTCCGAAAATAGCGAGATAGGTTTTTTCAAAGCTATTGATCCGTTCAAGTCCGCCGAGACTACGGACAGTCTCTGCCGCTTTCTTCATGTAAGAGGTGTGAGGGGAGTGACCTGTTAGTCTTAAAGCGAAGTAGGCTTTAACGGTTGCGTTGAGTTCCGCGGGACCGCCCGCAAAAATATTCCATCCACCGTCGGGAAGTTGTTTAGAGAGAATATAAGCGGTTAACTTTTGGTTTCGCTCGGTGGTTTGCCGCCCTAGAAAAAAATCGAGTTTTAGGGTATCCGATTCAAGGGTGGTGTCTGATTCAAGTTCGCCGCACCAATAGCCACTGGGATGCTGCAGGGAAAGGAGATATTGCTGGGCAGAGGAGATCGCTTCTTCAGTAAGGGCAGGTTTCAAACCCACCCCTACTGAACGATTCTCTCCCATGAAACGACCCCTTCCTGTCCTAAAAATTGTTTGATCTGAGTGAAGACTTTTTGAGAAGAAAGATTTGCTTGCTCCAAAAGCAGATCCTTCTTCCCATGTTGGAAGAATTGATCCGGCAAGCCGAGCGGAAGAAAATGAAGGGGAGAGGTCCCTTTCGTGCGGAGTGTCGAGAGGATCGCTGAGCCAAAGCCGCCGCGGACAGACCCTTCTTCAAGGGTAACAACGTAACGATAACGGCTTGATAGCAAATCCAAGAGTTCCGAGTCGAACGGTTTCAAAAATCGGGCATTGATGACGGCAGCGTCAATCGTTTCCTGCTCTAATAGGAACGCGACTTCCAGCGCTGTGTATGCCATCGTTCCCGCGGCAATGATCGCTAAGTCCCGCCCCGGGCGGATCCATTCGGACTGCCCCAGTTGAAGCGGTAGATGCGGGAGATGAGCCATGAATTCTGCCACTGGTTTAGGAGTGGTTGGAATTCCACCCCGTGGATAGCGAATCGCAATGGGACCTGGATGATTAGTCGCGAACTTGAGCATCATCTCTAATTCGTCTAGATCCCGTGGCGCCAAAATGGCGATATTGGGGAGAGCCCCCAGATAAGCGATATCAAAGACTCCATGATGCGTGACGCCATCTTCCCCAACAAGCCCGGCTCGATCTATACAGAAAATGACCGGTAGATTCTGCAGGCAGACATCGTGAATTACCTGGTCATAACTGCGATGTAGAAAAGTTGAGTAAACGGCAGCGACCGGTTTGGTTCCTCCTTTGGCTAATCCTGCCGCCAGAGCCACGGCATGCTGTTCAGCCATTCCGACGTCATAGAACCGATCCGGAAAAACTTGAGAGAATTCCACCAGGCCGGTCCCGTCCGGCATGGCGGCGGTAATCGCCACAATTTTAGGATCCTCTTTCGCCAGTAAAATCAACGTTTTGCCGAATCGTTGGGTAAAGGTCTCCTGGGGAGACTTTTTGATGAACTCTCCCGTTGATGGCTCAAAGGGAGTCACCCCGTGGAACTTCCAGGGCTGTTGTTCGGCTAAAGGATAACCTTTTCCTTTGGTAGTCAGGACATGCAGCAACAAAGGTCCTTTGATATTTTTCAGCTTTTGAAAAGTCGCCAGCAGTGCGTTAATATCGTGCCCATCCACGGGGCCAAAATAACGAAGGCCGAATTCTTCAAAAAGAATACCGGGGACTAAAAGGTTCTTTAAGCTCTCTTCGATTCGCTTTGCCGCTCTCACCAGCCGAAATCCAAAACGGGGAATCCGTTTTAATCGCTGTTCAATCTCTTTACGGACTCGGTTATAGAGGGGATCGGTGAGAATACGGTTTAAGGAGCGGGTCAGTGCCCCCACATTAGGGGCAATGGCCATTTTGTTATCGTTGAGGATGATCAGGATGTCTTTCTTGAGATAACCCGCGTGATTCAGCGCTTCCAGCGCCATTCCAGCCTGGATAGAGCCATCTCCAATAATAGCAACGACCTTATAGGATTCTCCTAGGATATCCCGCGCGCTGACCAAACCCAGCGCTGTGGAAATAGAGGTAGCTCCGTGGCCGATGGTGAAGAGGTCGTAGGGACTTTCATCTTTATGTGGGAAACCGCTGATACCGCCGAACTGGCGAAGAGTGTGAAACAGTTCCCGCCGACCGGTGATGATCTTGTGAGCGTACGCCTGATAGCCGACATCCCACACCAACTTATCTTTAGGAGTCTGAAAGGCATAATGGAGGGCAATCACGAGCTCAACCGCACCGAGCGGCCCTCCAAAATGTCCCCCCACTTGGGAGACCGTTCGGATAATCTCTTCGCGCAATTCCTGAGCAAGTTGAGGAAGCTCTCCTACCGGCAGAGAGCGAAGATCCTTTGGATCATGGATTTTATCAAGTAAGGATGGCATCGGCTTAATCATCAATCAATGGCAAGCGGCTTATTATATACGCATTAACGAGGAAAATTCAAGTCAAATTCGGACACATCGGTAATGCTTCAGTCATCTCAGTGGTCAGTCATAAGTCGTCAGTCGTCAGTAACAACTGACCACTGACAATTGAATAGTTATGGCTAAATCTCCTGCTTCTTTATCTTCTTTTCAGTTGATCCTATACCTGAAAAGGGCATAAAAGGGATAAGCCAGGGAACTATTTTCTTCACTTAACGCCGAATTTTTAACGGATTTGAGTTCGGATTGATC
>JAHFFC010000117.1 GCA_023248175.1 Candidatus Omnitrophota bacterium
GAGGTGCAATTTCGATTAGCCACTGCTCTGCAAGAGATGGGCAATCGCGAACGAGCCATTGAAGAGTTCCTCGAGGTTTCTTACCGCTACCCGAGCGCGGAACAGTGGGTCCGCAAGGCCTGGATGGAAGTCGCCAAGTCCTTTGAAGAACAGGGACGCTGGCAGGAAGCAAAGTTGGCTTATTCTAAACTATTGGATCATGCTAACCCCGAAGAAGCCCAATGGGCGAAGGGGCGCATGGGGTTGATTGAAAAAAACAGAGGGACGATAGACGAGGGACGATAGACGAGGGACGAAAAAGACAAAATCGTCCATCGTAACGTTAATACATAAAAAAGGAGATCACAATGTTAGAGATTATTCAAAAAGGGGGGCCGGTGATGATACCGATCATTCTCTGTTCGATCGTCGCTCTTGCAGTTAGTATGGAGCGGTTTTATCATCTTCATCGGGTAAAAATTGACACCCAGAAATTCCTGGACACAATCGTTGATTCGATACGGCGGAATAAAATTAAGGAAGCCCTCCAAGTTTGTGAGCAAACGCCAGGCCCGATTCCCCAAATCCTGAGGGTTGGAATTCTCAGGCATGACCGGCCACGCGAAGAAATTCGGGAGGCAATCCAGGACGCGGCTCAGCATGAGATTCCCCGGCTTGAACAGAATCTGGGAATTCTGGGGACCATCTCTCACATTGCTCCTCTCCTGGGATTGTTGGGGACCGTGACAGGATTGGTTCGGTGCTTTCAAATCATTCAGGAAAAATCAACCGCGATGAATCCAATCAATCCCGGCGATTTAGCAGGAGGAATATGGGAGGCGTTGCTCACGACCGTCGCGGGACTGACGGTTGCGATTCCAGCCATTGTTGTCTATAACTATTTTGTTCACCGCGTGGAAAGTTTTGTCAATGAAATGGAGATCAGCGCCGGACAGTTACTCGATGTTTTGTCCAACAGAGGCACGTTAGCATGAAATTTAAGAGAACCATTCAGTATGAAAAGGGGTTTGATATGACCCCGCTGATTGACGTCGTGTTTCAGCTGCTCATTTTCTTTATGCTGACGTCTAGCTTTATTGCTCAACCCGGGATCAAGATTAATCTCCCTAAGGCGGTTACTTCCGAAGTCGTGCAGGAAGCAAAAAATGCCACCATCACCCTGACAAAGGAGAATCTCCTCTATTTCAATGAGAAACTGATCAGCGAGTCGGAGCTGAAGGAAAAGTTAATCCAGGCGGCAAAGGCCCATAAGTCAATATTGATCAAGGCTGATCGAGGAACTCCCCTGGGGAAAGTGGTTGGAATTTGGGATCTCTGCCGTGATTCAGGGATCACGCAGATTAACATAGCCACCAATCGGGAAGTAGAGTGAATCGTGAACTAGATTTAAGAAAAACGATCGGTCTCTCGTTATTGGTACATGGGATGGCTCTCTTTCTATTCCAGGTCAAGATCGAATCGCTTCAGCCCATTATTTCCTATCAATCCTACCGTGTTTCCTTTTTGGGGACTATTCTCGACGACTATTCCTTCAAGATAGTTCCGGTGGGAGAGATCAAATTAGAACATCGAGCCAAATCATGGTTTCCGGCAAAGGCTTTGACTCCCGATCCTATCGCCGCCGAACAGAGAACCTCTCAAGGAGCCCCCATTTTACAACAACCGACTCCAATGGAATTGAGCTGGAATACGGAGGTTTCATATCAAAAGCCATTATTGACAGCCGGTCGGGATATTCATGTTTTAAAAGTTCATGAATCTCCTTTTGTGGTGCTGGAGGGGGAAATCAAGGAGAGAATCGTTTTATTCCAGCCGAATGCAGGCGATTATTTCAAAAATAATGAGAATCTACCGGACTTAATCAATATGTCATTCCGATTGACCGTCGCCCAAAATGGGATCGTGCAACATGTGGAACCGATTCTCTCCAGCGGCAGAACGGAGTTGGATACATTAGGGATGTCTTATGTCCGTCAATGGAAATTTGTGCCGCGAGAGGTAAAACAATTGGGCATATTGAAAATTCATTTCTCAAGGAAGTTATAGTGAAAGATGTGGCGGGATGATCCCAATCGAATTCTCAATGGCTGTAGCTCTGTGTGTAGGAATGACCACCCTGGGAATTTTATCTTTTTGGTTTCTCTCGACCCGCAAACAAGCGATGAGTTTTTCCAGAAGTCAACAGCAGGAGATCTGGCAGTGTCCCGTCTGTATTTATCTCTATGACGATGAAATGAACAAAAAATTATCGCTTTGCCCCCGTTGTGGAAGTTATAATAAAAAAGACGAGGGACGAGGGACGATAAGTCGTCATTACAAGAGGAGCAGTGCATGAAGACAAAAACTGATTCTTGCATCGTTGTATTAGTGACCTTCAAGGATATAGCAGAGGCACGCGTCATCACCCAACAGCTGCTGAAAAAACGCCTAGTCGCCTGTTGCAATTTAATCAGCGGGGTTGAATCTTCGTTCTGGTGGGAGGGAAAAATTCAGCGGAAGCGCGAGGCATTGGTTATTCTGAAGACTAAAAAATCGAAATTTGACTCTGTGATGCGGGAAGTTAAAACAAGACATTCCTACCAGGTTCCAGAAATCCTCGCTTTGCCGGTTCTAAAAGGGAATCCTAGCTACCTTCAGTGGATACAGGAAGTCGTGATTTAGCAAAGAGTTGTTGACAACATAAGTCCCTTTTTGTTAAGGTAAAAAGAAGATGCCATGAAACATGAAAAGGGAGTAGCCCTTCTGATTGTGATAGCGATGATTCTTATCTTCACCATTATCGCTAGTGGGGTGATGTTGTATTCACGATCCAGCACAGAAGCAAGTTACAGAGAAATGCGAAAAACAAAGGCCTACTATGCTGCAGAGGCAGCGTTGCAACGGGCGCTCTATGCAGTGTACTCGGGAGCGGCTGATGGAACCTATCCGTTCCAGATCTCTGTAGGAGGACAGTGGATAGGAAACCCGAGTGTCCCAGACAATCAGAAGATTCCACTCACTTATACGATTACTACGAATGCCGACGGGACAAAAACAGTGAGTGCTTCTGTAGCTAATATAAGCAGGATCCTTTTGTATTTTCCAGAACCCTAGAGAGGAGATTCGTGGGGAGCGACAAATCCGTAGGCATCCATGTCAGCGCTGTGGATATCACCTCGGTTGAGTTGACGAAACGAGGAGTAAAGTGCTCATTAACGCAGCTCGTCCAGCAGACAATCCCGCAGGGGACTGAGTTATTGCGCCGATCCGAGATAAATCCCCCCCCCCAAATACAACAGCTAAAAGAATCCTTTAGACTGGAACAAGCCGTTCCCGCATTTTTTTCTTTCTCTCCAGAA
>JAHFFC010000118.1 GCA_023248175.1 Candidatus Omnitrophota bacterium
CATAATATCCAGCATATTTACTTTGATTTCCTGTTTTTCGCCCCGGCCGTAAATCTTCCTGATCCGAATCCGGTTGGCCGCTCCTCGGACGTTAACACCCCCCGCCATCTTGATGGCCTCCAACACTGTAATGTCTTCTACCCATTCGTAAGGACCGGGGTTCGCGACTTGTCCCAAGACATGGTAACGCAATCCGGTTCCAGACGCCACATAGATTGTGTCCCCCGGTACGATGAGTACGTTTTGAGATAGGTCTCCTCTCGAGAGGAGAGAAATGAGATCGACACTCATGGTTTCAGCCGACTTCTCTTCTTGTTTTCCCTCTTCCGTCGGAGGGGAAAAATTGCTCGAAATCCTTCCTTTGACTCCGTTTTTTGACGGGCGAATAACCGTCATTCTCTTTGCATCCGTACTAGCGCCGCCTGTCATAAAAAGGAGCTCGAGGACTGAAATGGGACCCTTCAATTTATAAAGACCCGGTTTCGAAACTTCTCCGAAGACCAAAATCGTTTTACTGTTATATTCCTTAACGGAAACGCTGACCTGAGGATTTTTTACAAACCCCTGGGCCAGTTTGTTCTGAAGGGTTTTCTCGAGTTGTTTCAGAGTCAAACCCGCGGCCTGCAGATTTCCAACGAGGGGGTAATCAATCGTGCCATCTGACTGAACCGCTACCGACTTGGTAAGATCTGGAGACTGCCACACTGTGATATCGAGGACGTCCTCCAAACCAATAAGGTAAGCGTCCTCCTGCTTAGCGCCTAAAACGGCGGGGGAAACACTAATTACGAGGGTAACAAGGATTATCGATGCGTTCTTAGCCAGTTTCACATCTAAAACAACAGAAGAAACAAATCAAATTGAAATATTGACGCCGCCTGTTACCTTGTGAAAGGTATACTCTGTTCGCGCACCTACCGGGGCAGAATTATTTGCGCTAAAGCGTCTCCCAAAAGCGTATTGCAGATCAAAGGCAATATACCGGTTGAAGCGGTAGGTATAGGATGCGCCAATCTGCATTGTCTTTTCTTGGCTCTTTTGGTGGACGATGATATTGTCGTCCGGATCTCCCGTGGTAATCGACACGTCGGCAAACGCCCCGACGCTATTTTTTTCGTTCACATTGAAGGTGGCATTGGTCCCTAATCGATGGGATTTAACCACACGGAATTGCGAGTCAATGTCATCCAGTAAAGTGGCTTCAGGCCGGTCCCTGAAAATGAAGTTTGTGTTGAAAGTATCCTGGAGCGTCTTAGCGTAATTGACCGACCATGCCAGCTTGCGACCGTAAAGGTGAGTTACTCCTGCACCGTAGACTAGTTCCGACTCGTGGCTATCCACCGTGCTGGTTGTCTTGTCAGAAAACTTTCTGTACGCCCAGCCCACATTACCCATAACTGTTGTCTTCGGACCCAGTCTATAGGAGGCATTTAAAGCAGGCTGAATCTGCCAGTAACTCTTTCCATTCGCCGTATCATAATGTCTTACGTTCCAGTTGAACGCCGGCCCTGCAGTTAAGTCAGAAGTCGCATCGTAGCCCAAATTCAGACCCACTCCGTTGTCCACAAATTCATTATTGAACTCTTTGTTCCTTCCGCTTCCGGGAGCACCGTTGCCGCCAAAAGTCGTAGTCCGAGTTTGGTCATCGTACCACTGGAAAACATCTGACAATGACGCATTTAATTTAGGGGCAAGCCGATGGCTGACTTGAGCGGTTGCCGTCTCCAGCACAAAGGTCCGGTCCGCTTGTCCCGGTACTTCGGTCAACTGAATATTGTTTCCCACCCCCACGATGGTATCCACACTTACGTCGTACCGAGCCAACGCGTTGAGGTTATGGGTGCCGACGTTAAAATTTGATTTTCTGCCCTGAGACGTAGCAAAACCGTAGGTGTAATCCACCTCTGTGTAAAGCTTTCCAGAGGGAATCGACACCGTAATACCGGGAGCGATGCGAGCTTGCCACGCCGCATCTGCCTGGGTACTGCCAACGCGGGCGTTAGAGTTAAAACCTTGATTGAAAGAGAAATGGGGGCGAACTCTCGGCTTGTGACCTACATCCGCGGGTGAAAGCTCTGAAAAGATATTTGGGAAACCAGACGTGAGGCTCGATAAGCCCTTTTTAACACCTGTAAAAAATCCGCCCTTTTCTCCTCCCGTCGCCATTCCTTCGTCCGCAATTGCTCCTGTTGATAACATCAGTAAACATGTTATAAATACTACCGCATTCCCTACTGCTCGACCCTCCTTACTCAGAACTTTTTTCATCTGTCACCTCTTCAGGTTGAAGGTTACGTTCCTATGGCGATTAAAATTAATTAGCGGTTGGCTTGGATACATTAAGTAGACTGACTTGTGGCGACAAATTTACTTTCTAAAGAGGAGAAACCCAGTTTCTTATTAAAATTCTTAAAGATTTCTTCCACCCGATCGCGCACTTTGGCGACAACGTCATCAAAACTCATTCCTGAACAACCCGCCTGGTCCGCCTCTGCCATCAGGCCGCACAACATCTCTTTGGTGAGGGCTTCGTCTGATTTTCCCCAGCCCCCTTCCGGAGCAACTCCCAAGCTTGTAAGAAAATCAAGCGCGTCTTTTCCTGTGGCTGCAGGATAACGTTCGCTCATTTTGCCCATGGCTCCGACTGCGTTCACTAGCCACAATGCGAAATCTCCCTGCGACATCCCTTCTTTCAGCTCGATCTCTGCGTGCAACGTCGCGGGAACCATAGTTAGAAAAAGACTACCGACAAGCAAAATCCCCAACGACCACATGTGCCTTCTCATCCTAACTCCTCCTTGGGATATTGGATTCATTCCCTTGACCATCATTTTCGGCCTCTTAAGTTTCTAACTTTAGTTAAACTAGAAGTGCCTGAACTCTTCTCGTCCACTCAAACTGTCGTAAGTATACCGTCCATATTGTTGGTGTCAAGGTTATTTTCAACTTCTTTCAACTTCTTATGCCGCAATGGCTTTTCAAACCCAAGGCCGTAACCTTTAAACTCTCAAAAACCGCCTCGTTTTTCACAGAGTTCAAGAACCCTGTTCCGCAAGCAGGGGCCAGGAGAGAATTGTTAAAAATTTCTTCCTTTGAAAGCCCTGGACCGGTCAAGCAATCAATCCATTCTAAAATGCTGTCTGAGAAATCTCTGTTCCTAAAATCAGCGTTGGTTTCTGTGGGAATCACCCCCCAAGCGACCCGGTTATTCTTCAACCACGTTCTAAGAAATAGTTGGTGCGCATTGCTCCGCTGAGAGCGAATCGTCATGTCGAAGTGGAAGATGTCGAAACCCAGATCTTCAAGACTGTTCCAA
>JAHFFC010000010.1:0-6460 GCA_023248175.1 Candidatus Omnitrophota bacterium
CGTTTTTTCTCCCTGAATTCACTTAAGTTGCGTATACCTGATAATTAATATGTGAGAAGATGTTGTCAATTGATTCCAAATGAGATAAATAATTCTCATCAATACAACGGGACTGTACCTGCTCATAAAGATTCTGGAAACGCCCGATATGCTCTCTTAATCTTCGTCGGGCATATTCGATAAAGGTTCCTGTCTTTAGGATAAAAGCCCAGTCACTGCTCTGCGCCAGGAGAAGTTCCCGCGCCATTTGGTTGAGAGTACGGCGAACCAGTACGTCCGAATACGCATGTCCATACTCTCTAGCCAGCAGGGTCATCCGTTCCGACATTTTGTGCAGATGCCGATAAATCCAGTCATTAGAACCATTGAGCCACACCTCGCTGTATCCTTTCCATCCCCAACTGGAAAGGGAAGGCATCAGGACCTGGTTTTTCTTGAATTTCTGCAGGTATTCGCTGGGCGTTATGGTCTCAAAAACGGTTTGATCGAAAGCAATTTTTCGAAAAAGAAAGTTCAGCCATTCGGGTCCTTCAAACCACCAATGCCCCAGAAGCTCGGCGTCATATGGAGCGACAATAATAGGAGGCCGTCCCATCTTTTGATAGAGGTGTTCAATCTGTTTCTCACGGTTGAACATAAAATTTCCAGCGTGTTCCGCGGCACGCGACAACGCCCATTGCCTCTGATACGGTTCTTTTTGATCCGTTTCTCCCGTAATTCGATAATATTTTACCCCAGTGGCGGTACGCGTCCCATCGCCGTTAATATAAGGTCGCATGTAGTCATAATCCAGATCAAAACCAATATCGCGGTAGAATTCACGGTAGATCGGATCGCCCGGATACCCTTCTTTGGAACTCCAAACAGAACGGGATGTCTCCGGATCTCTTCCAAAAACAGCCACAGACGACGGCGTGTAACAAGGGGCGAAAATACCATAACGAGGACGAGGAGTTGCGAAAAGAATTCCATGACTGTCCACAAAGGTGTACTCAATCCCCGCTTCGTGAAGTAGTTTTTCCTGCTCAGGATGGAAACCGCACTCTGGCAGCCAAAATCCTTTGGCTCTGAAACCAAAAGCCTTCTGGAAACAATCCAATCCGACTTGTAGCTGAGCTTTCACTAACGAGGGATAAGATTCCAGCAACGGAAAGTAGGCATGGGTGGCCCCACAGGTAATCAGCTCCACAGCGCCACTTTGATGGAGCTGAGAAAAAGCAGTGATCAGGTTTTTCTTGTAGCGATTGACGAAAATCTCTTTATTGTGATGGAAACGGTCGTGATAAAAGGTCGCCAGTTCACGAAATTCCGTCTGAGATTGCGTGCGATGTTTTTCACGATCGGTCAACTCAATGAGCCGATCCAGATGACGGACATAACGATCTTGAAGAAGAGAATCCTGCAACATGGAAATAAGAGTTGGACTCAAAGAGAGGGTGATTCGGAAAGGAACATTATCTTCAAGAAGACTATTGAAAACGTCAATTAAAGGAAGATAGGTTTCGGTAATCGCTTCATAGAGCCAATCCTCTTCCAAGAAATCCTCATGCTCTGGATGACGGACATAAGGAAGATGCGCGTGAAGTACAATGGCAAGATACCCTTTTGAGTTCATCCCACCACCCGCTGTAAAAAGTTCTCCCGCGTCTCCATAAAGCTGCTACCCCCTATTCCAAACCCCCCCGAGAGAGCGAACAGTTCCCAATACTCCTCTCCCAGGCACTTCCATTGTTCATCAATGACAGAAGACATTCCGAAGCGAGGCGTTCTGACTTTTTTGGATCTGGCCAGGGAATGGAAAGAACCGTCACTGGCAACGATTCCAATATCAACGTAATAAGTGTGGTCATGCTCGACTTTGAAATACCAATTGTCGGTCACCTGATTCAGTTCAATATCCTCTCTCACCCGTCCTGATGCAGGAGGTTCCTCATAAACCCTGATGATCCATTTCCCAACTGCTAAACCCTTATTTTTTAACTGCCCCTCTTTGCGTTGAATCATTTCGGCCGAGAGTTCCCAATAAGCATGCAACATCCATGGGTCTCGCACTTGTAAAACGATTTTATGATCGTCGTACCCCTGCGGCAAAGTGACTCGTTCGGCAAGAGAATGAAGCGATGATTGAGATGACTGAAACAAAGGAGTTCTTTTTTCACTAAAGAAGGTAACTTTCGGAATAGCAGCAGAAGTGATAATCTTTTTGGGAGAGCGTTGAGCTATCTTCCTTATTTTCTTGGGGTGTTTTTTCCTTGTCTTTCTCTTATTTCGCACCAGAGGCTTTTGTGGCAAGATTATCCCCTCCCAGTCAAAAGTTTAACACCGTAATTGATGAAACGTCAAGCGTAATCTACGAAGTTTTGTGCATGGTGGAGTAAGAACTGGTGGGAACAGAACTTCCTCCTTTATAAATTGGGATAGAAAGCCAATCTGGGGTTTTCTGTCCGCTGTAGTGATACGCCATGGCCAGATAATTACGGTAGAGTTGGTCAAAAATCCCCTTATCCGGGGTAAAGTGAGTCTCTCCGTACCACCAGTTCCAGTCACTTCCTTCAGCAATATAGAGCGCTTTCCATGCCAGGCCAATGGTAGTTGGAACGATCTCTTGATTTTCAAGATCCCGGCGGGTCCAAGCCAAATAATCCCATGCGAGGTTTTTTTCTTGATCCCCAATCCAAACATTAAAGTTGCCGTCAATCCACGATCCAGGTTTTAATTGAGTTAATCCTTTCTGCGGAGGAAAATTCTCTAGGTATTCAGAAGGAGTGGTCGTCTTAACCTCCTTCATTTCATTGAGCCTGCCATAGAGTTCTTTGAGGAAATCGGCGCCATCGTTAACGTAATACTCCCACGCATTCTCGCCATCCAGGATCAGAGTCACTAGATAAGGTTGCTGGGAACCTTTTTTAGCCAGATACTGCTGAATATTTTTTAGGTGGGCGATAAGATTTTCTGCCGCTTTATCCGCCACCCAGTGAGAATAGGTAAACCCTATCAAGTCGGAGAGATGATGATCCCGAAACAAAATCGCCATATTGGCAGAAGGTTGGGGACAACGATAAGGACGGTAGAGAAGATGGGCCGTTCTTCTCTTCTGCAACGAATTAAAAAGAACCTGCTCATCGCTGGCAAGCCATCGAAATCCTTCCTGGGCCGCCAGTGGGATCATCTCCTTGCTGACAGATCCTTCCGATGGCCATAATCCCCTGGGTTCTCTTTCGAAAACCTCGCGGTATTTTTCCACTGACCGGCGAATCTGCCATTGCGCGTCTTCGGGGTGGCGGAACGATTCACGCGGCATTAAAATGCCCTGCGACGCTTCTTTGGCAACTGCAGTGTCACACAACAAGGGAAGAATAGGATGATAATAAGGACTGGTGCTCACTTCGATCTGGCCCTCTTGCTGAAAACGGTGGTAGGCAGGCAGAACTTTTGCCACTAACTCAAGCTGTAAATCAAGCAGGCGATGTTTCTCCTCTTCGGTGAATTCTTCCCCCTTTTCAACTAAACGGGCCACAAGAGGGATTTTTCTTCGATACGAGGGGTCCGTCCAAGCGAGATTGAACCAAACCTGCAGGTCTCGCAAATCTTGAGTCGTAAACAAATTCTTCATCCTCACCGACTCCGCGTATTGTTTCGCCATTTGACTTTTCTGGTAGAGTTCGAAATAGCGCCAATGAGGTTTAATCATCCCCTCCAAATTGGCCTTAAAGAAATTTTCCAGAATAAAATGTTTTTCGGGATTCGTCAGCTGATCGGCATTTTTATACGACAATTCCAGATAAAAATCTCCTTCTTTGGACCCTTGCTGATAGTGCGCCAATTGGTCCATTAATGAAGGAACTAGATTAAACGTTACTTTAACGTTGGGAAAACTGGATAGAATTTCAACCATGTCAAGGTAATCCTTGCAGGCATGCAGACGGACCCATGGGAGGATCATCCCCTTTTTTTCAAAATCGAAATAATAGGGCTGATGCATATGCCAGAGAATGGCGAGATAGAGTGGACGGCTCATAGCATTAAAAAAGCCCTCGAGGATTTTTCTCCTCGAGGGCCGTTAAACATAACTGTTAGAACATAACCGATACTGTAGCAACTATCGCGGTAGCAGTGTCGGTGCTACGATTGGCAGCTGTAGTTTGCCTATCATAATACCTGCCAGGAAGGAACCATGCCCCCAGAAGACCCAGCTTGACATCTTCTGTGTAGTTATAGGTCAGGTTCACGTCAATTTCATCCCCAGCCTGTTTACTGCGACCCGCCAGAGGGGCCTTGGCAAACCATGCACGAACCCAGCCTAGTTCTGCCTTCAACGCATCCAGGGGCTTAGCGCTTCCCCACAGATGAAGGAGATTACGGTTGGTGTTCGACGCCGTATCATTGGGATCCCGTGTTCCATAGAAGTTCCCCGCATCAAAACCCCCGAAGAACGGCTCGATGGCGCTCAGGTAACGGCCGGTGTACATAGGATCAAACGCCTGGTATTTGCCGTTTGTATCCGCTTTCCTGGCAGCTTCTTCACCTGAACGATAGAGCCAGCCCAGTCCAAGGCTTGGTGAGTAAACAGTATCAAAGGAATACTCCCCATCCACATCCAAAGCCCATGCCCTGCGGTCCCGGGTGAAGGGATAGTTTCCTGTAGCAGGACCACCATCCTGGGTTTTATCCTTGATTTCACCAGTTTGGAACGCAACTTCGCCATTGAGCATGAGTTTGCTGATCGGCTCTACATTCCCACGGAGACCGAGGGTATGCACGAAGTTCTCCTCGAAGTTACGGCCTGTTGCTTCATCAGGTCCCGGTCGTAACGTCTGGTTCCAGTTCTGATCATCCTTAAAGAACCAATACCCTTCCACTTCGGCATTATAGCTGCCGAATTTGTAACCCACATTAGTACCCCAGAGGGTCTGGTCGGTATTGTTCTTTACGGTCTCGTTGACCGTTGCTCCAATCAGATCAATCGTCCATGGATTGAAATCCAATGTTGCTCGGATAGCATCATAGTTGTTCAGCATGCTGTACTCACGAGCCCCTTGGAAACCCACGCCTGATCCGACGGCTGTTCCAGCGGGTGCGGCAGTGTTACCACCATCGCCAAGCGCCGACGTTCCTGATGAAATTCCACCACTGGGATCACCGAGAAGTCCCTGATTGCCAACGATGAACCCACGGCCAAACTGTAACGGCTGCAGACCCACCCTAATCGTTAAAGGAGAGTAGAAAAACTCCTTTAATGTAATAGAGGATGAATAAAGGTCAATATCTCCTGCCCCGGCGGTTGTCCCCTCAAAAGCCCACAATCTTTGGTTGGAGAGTCCCACCTCAGCCGAGACATTGTCCGTTAAGTCCGCATTGATCCCCACATGGCTGAACGAAGCGGTAAAAGCTGTGTCATCGGCATTGCCGTTGGCCACGTCTCCCGTCGTTGCATCACGGAGGTCAAAGTTCGATTTGTAGAAACTTCGAGCAGTGATATCACCACTCACTTTGACGTTTTGCACCTCGGCGTAGACTGGATACGCTAATCCCAGCACCAACGCCATCGCGCAAATTGCTTTAAAGTATTGCTTCATTGCTTTCCTCCTTTAATGATGAGACTTTTTGATTGCTTCAAATTTCCCCGTTTTCAATTGAATCGTCCGTTTCACACCTCGGTAACCTGGGTTACTGTAATCTCCTCCCCCCTTTCTTGACCAAGAGTAAGGTTACCGATGATGGCCACAAAATGACCGTTTAATTTAAAAGAGAGTGTAACACAAATATAACAACTTTGTCAAGCAAAAATTATCCCACCACTTTTTCTGTCATCCCACCTTGCAAAGGGGTGGGATTACTTCTTACTCATCGAAGTCCCTTTGGGGGCGACAGCAATCGCCAAAGCAGTCTTAGTGATACCTACTTCTACAGTTACGGTACAAGTCTGATCGGCTTTCTCAAAATTGAGAAGACTGCGATCATACTCGATCATGTTGACGAATTGCCAATTGTAGAGCGGCATCTGATCCTTATAGAATTGAATGACTCTTTGGGCATTGGCTCGTCCCGCGTAGCGCAAGATCCCGACCCGTGTCAACTCGTTTTGAAAGGAAAAAGATTGGTCAGTAACGATTCGGAACCCGGCGGGAATTGGAACATCTTCAAATTTCAGGATACTCGCAACCCCTAACTCTTTAGTGGCACCATCAGATCTTGTATTCGGCCCAGCAGAGGCGCACCCTAGAAAAACAATCAGTAACAACGAGACTGGCAAAAAGGCATAGACAGATTTTTTTGCTAAAGGGATCATCATACTCCTCCGTTGGCTTTTGGTGGTTTCCTTTATTTTAACCGATTTGATGATTCGTGTCAACATTCGTCTCTTTCTTTTTTTCGTCTCTCGTCTCTCGCCTGCCCTGAGCAGGGTCGAAGGGTCCATCATCTCTCGGTTCTCAACTGCCCCTACCAGGACTCGAACCTG
>JAHFFC010000010.1:6560-13506 GCA_023248175.1 Candidatus Omnitrophota bacterium
TGCCCCTACCAGGACTCGAACCTGGCCATGAGGTTTAGGAAACCTCTGCTCTATCCACCTGAGCTATAGGGGCTGGAAAAGCCAGTAGGCAGTAGGCAGTAAGCAGTAGGCAGAAAGAAACGCTTATCAATATTGAATTAAAGAGTACATAGGAACTTGCTTTAGTTTTTCCCTGCCATTCAGGAATGTCAGTTCAATCAGACAAGCGATTTCAACAACTTCTGCTCCCAGTTTTTCAACCAATTCTAAGACTGCCGAGACAGTCCCTCCTGTTGCTAAAACGTCATCAACAATTAATACTCTTTCTTTATTCTGAAGGGCATCCTGGTGAACCTCTAATGAGTCCTGGCCGTATTCCAAGGCGTAGGTGGCCGAAAAAACTTTCCACGGGAGTTTATTTTTCTTACGGATGGGAACAAAACCTGTTTTCAAACGGTAGGCGAGCGCCGCTCCTAAAATGAATCCGCGCGCTTCAATGGCAATGATTTTGTCAATTTTCTGGGTTAGATAGCGCTGCGCCAATAAATCAATGATCTTCCTAAAAAGTTCCGGCTGACTTAATAGGGGAGTAATATCCTTAAAAATAATACCGCGTTTTGGGAAATCAGGAACATCTCGTATGGCTTGTTTGAGTTTTTCAACGTCTTTACTGACGACTGACAACTGACGACTGACAACCGACGACTGACAACTGACAACTGACGACTGACGACTGAGGACTGTTCTATTCATACCCTTCATTATCCATCGCCGCGAAATCACGGAGTTTTTTTAAAGCCACCGTTTCGATTTGACGCACCCGCTCCCGAGTAATACCGAACCGCTTTGCGGTATCTTCAAGAGTGCGAGGCACTCCATCCTCCAAACCGAATCGAAGAATAATAACCTGTCTCTCTTTATCGGTAATCATTTCCATGAAGTGAGTTACTCGTTCATGCCGCAGGGAATCTACCAAATTCGCCCAGGGGGAAGCGACATTATCATCTTCGATGATATCCATAAATTGTCCCATTCCTTCATCGCCAATAGGAGCATCCAAGGAGGCAATCCGGGCGATCATCTGGCTCACTTCGCGGACTCGTTTGACAGGGAGTTTCATCACTTGAGCCACTTCACGCATGAGAGGTCTTCTTTTCAACTTCTGGTTCAGTTGTTCATTGACTTTTTTCCATTTGGAAACCAATTCCGCCATATAGACGGGAACACGAATCGTCTTCCCTTGGTTAATGATGGCGCGGGTAATGTACTGCCGGATCCACCAGGCGGCGTAAGTGCTGAACCGGAACCCCCGGTTAGGATCGAATTTTTCGACCGCCCGAATCAATCCGAGGTTCCCTTCCTCGATTAAATCCATGATGGGAACCCTCAGGTGACTGTATCTTTTCGCGATGTTAATCACCAGCCGAAGATTAGAGCGGATCATTTTCTTCTGGGCTTCTTTGTCCCCTTTTTTTATCCGTCTGGCAAGATCAATTTCTTCCTCGGCCCTTAAAAGAGGTATATTTTTTATCTCTTTCAGATAAAGTCGAATGGTTTCCATCTACCTTCCACCTTTCACCTTCAACCTTCTATCCTGTTTTAGTACGGCCTGAGCGGCCGCTAGCCGCGCAATCGGAACACGGAAAGGAGAACAACTGACATAGTTCAATCCGGCTTCATGACAAAACTCGACTGAAGAGGGATCTCCGCCATGTTCACCGCAGATTCCCACTTTTAGTTTTGGATTGACTGATCTTCCCTTCTCGACGGCAATTTTCATCAATTTGCCAACTCCCCCTCGATCAATCGTCACAAATGGATCTCTCTCGAGAATCCCCTCTTTAAGATATTTTGGAAGAAACTTCCCAATATCGTCCCTGGAAAAACCAAATGTCATTTGTGTCAAATCATTGGTGCCAAAACTGAAGAACTCCGCTTCGGTTGCGATTTCGTCAGCGGTAATCGCCGCTCGAGGAATTTCGATCATTGTGCCAACTGAATATTTCAGTTTTACCCGATAGCGAGCCATGACCTCTTCCGCGGTCTGAATGAGTGATTTTTTGGTCACCTTTAATTCTGAGAGCGTCCCTATCAGGGGAATCATCACTTCGGGAATGATCCGCTGTCCCTCTTTTGCCAGCTCGCAAGCAGACTCAAAGATCGCCTGCACCTGCATCTGATAAATATCAGGATAAGTAATGCCTAGACGACATCCCCGATGTCCCAGCATGGGATTGAATTCGTGCAAAGTCTCAATTTGCTCTCTTACTTCTTGGGCGCTTCTGCCCAATGCGTCTGCTAATTTCTGAATCTCTTCCACCTCTTTAGGAAGGAACTCATGCAGAGGAGGATCGAGCAGACGAATCGTCACGGGAAGATTTCTCATGACTTTAAAAATTTCTTTGAAATCCCCCTTTTGCATGGGGAGGAGTTTTTCTAGCGCTTTTTTTCTCTCCTGTTCATCTTTGGAAAGAATCATCAGCCGCACCGTGAAGATCCGGTCTTTTTCAAAGAACATATGCTCGGTGCGGCAAAGCCCAATTCCCTCGGAGCCAAAACCCCGGGCGACCTGCGCATCAACAGGAGTATCGGCGTTGGTTCGAACCGCCAGAGTGCGGATTGAATCAGCCCACTGCATGATCTGCTTGAAATCGCCGGAAAGTTTTGGTTCCACCAGCTTTGCCTGCCCCAGGATAACCTCGCCCGTTGAACCGTTTAAGGTAATATAATCTCCTTCTTTGACGATCAGATCTCCCGCCTTGAAAAAACCTTTCTCTTCATCCACGTGGATCGCGTCACAGCCAGCGATACAACACTTTCCCATTCCTCTGGCGACGACCGCAGCGTGCGAAGTCATGCCGCCCCGCGCTGTCAGAATTCCCTGTGCCACCGCCATCCCCGCGATATCCTCTGGAGAAGTTTCTGTTCGGACCAGGATAACCTGTTCGCCCAGCTCTCCCCCCAGTTCAGCGGCTCTCTGCGACTCAAACACCACTTTTCCAACGGCGGCTCCCGGTGATGCTGGAAGTCCCTTAGCGATGACTTTCAATTTTTCCTTTGGGTCAATCATCGGATGCAGAAGTTGATTGAGCTGTTCCGGATCAACTCTAAGGAGAGCCGTGTTTCGATCAATGAGTTTTTCTTTCACCATGTCCACCGCGATTTTTACAGCCGCGTGAGCCGTCCGTTTTCCGTTACGCGTCTGCAATAAATAAAGCTCCCGATCCTCGATGGTAAACTCCATATCCTGCATATCACGATAATGTTTTTCTAACCTCTGATAAATTTTGACCAGCTGAGCATAAACCTTGGGCATTTCTTTTTTGAGAACAGCAATGGGTTGCGGAGTTCTGATACCGGCGACCACATCCTCTCCCTGAGCATTCATCAAAAATTCACCGTAGAAAACTTTCGCTCCCGTTGATGGATCTCGAGTAAAACAAACCCCGGTCCCCGAGGTATTCCCGAGATTGCCAAAAACCATCGCTTGAACATTGACCGCAGTTCCAAGGTCATGCGGGATGTGATTCAAATTCCGGTAGGTGAATGCCCTTTTGTTATTCCACGACGAGAAAACGGCGTTGCAGGATAGGATCAGCTGCTCTTTCGGATCTTCAGGGAAGGCTCTGCCTGTTTGTTTCTGAATAAGCTGTTTGTACTCAGCCACTAATTCTTTCAATGCCTGGGACTGTAATTCGGTATCTTTGGTGGTTTTATTCTGTTGTTTCTTTTTTGCCAATAATTCCTCAAAATGGTGATGGTCTACTTCGAGGACGACATTGCCGAACATCTGGATGAACCGGCGGTAAGCATCGTAGGCAAACCGGTCATTCTTGGATTTGCGGATTAATCCTCCAACCGTCTGATCCGTGAGTCCCAGGTTTAGAATGGTATCCATCATGCCAGGCATCGAGACAGCCGCCCCGGAACGGACCGAGACCAATAACGGATTGTCGGTATTGCCAAATCCCTTCTCCATGACCTGCTCCAAACGATGGAGATTCCCCTCGATTTCTTCCTTTAATCCCCCCGGCCATTTCTCATGATTCTGATAGTAGAGCTTGCAGGCCTCTGTGGAAATGGTAAACCCGGGAGGAACTGGAATCCCCAGCCGCGTCATTTCAGCAAGGTTAGCCCCCTTGCCGCCCAGGAGAGATTTCATGGAAGCGTCTCCATCGGCTTTTCCCGCGCCGAAGAAATAAACAAACCTTTGAGTCCTTTTCTTCCCTTTTTTTATCATAATCGTTGTATCACCTTTCATTTTCATTTTTTATTCCTTCCTAATATCAACAGCCATCCTTAATTTTGACAAGTCAGCGACCCTGCGAGCGTAAAAAATATAAATTTCATTACAAAGTTTCAACCGGTTTTTACGGATTTCCTCATTTTCAGTATTGACCAGAACCCGATCAAAAAAAGTATGGATGGGTTCAAATAGAGCAGTTCCGTAAACCTTGGTTGCCTGTTGGTACTCCCTTTTGTTAATCAGCGGCTCGGCTTGTTCCCGGCAAACCTTGAACGCGCGCCACAACCCCTTTTCCGGTTCCTCGACCAATAAATCTTCCCGGACGCCGGAATGATCCGCCCCTCCTTTAACAGCCCTGACAATATTCTGCGTTCTTTCCTGAACTTTTGCCGCCTGTTGAAAGTACGGTTCTTTCAATACTTGACTGAGTTGGGAAAGGCGATCCAACCAATCCACTACGTGATCGCTGTCCGACGATAAAACCGCTTCCACCAGCCCTGTCGAACCGAACGATTCTTTGAGCTGAATCGCCAGCCGTTCCCTTAAAAACTCCGAAACCTTTTGTTTCAACTCCTGCTGATTCCCCAGTGAAGGAGGGTTTGGATAGGAACGATACGATGATATACTTCTATCAATAAGGTTGTCAATAGATAAGGGGATTTTTTTCTCCAGCAAAATGCGAATGATTCCTGTCGCGGCGCGACGGAGCCCGAACGGATCCTCGCTTCCCGTTGGATAAATGCCAATTCCAAAAAGTCCAACAACCGTATCCAAGCGGTCTGCTAAAGCCAGGATCGCTCCCTCTATCGTCGAGGGAATCGGCTGTCCAGCCCCTTTTGGGAAATATTGTTCTTCGATCGCCCGGGCGATTTTTTGACGATCTCCCGAGATATCTTTTTCGCTCTCCCCCATCACATAATAACGACCCATGGTCCCTTGAAGACTGGGAAACTCATAGACCATTTTTGTCAAGAGATCACGCTTGGAATACAGAGCGGCTTGTCCAACATTAACGAGCAATTCTTTTTCTTCTTTCATGTCCTTTTCAACAATCGTCTGGCACAATTTTTCTAATCGGAACGATTTATCATAATACGACCCCAGCTGTTCATGAAATTTGATCTCTCTGAGTCCATGGATACGCGGCCCGAGTCCGATTTTCTTATCTTCGTTAAAGAAAAAGAGACTATCTACTAGTCGCGCATTCAAGACCCATTCAAAATGTTTTTTAACCAGACCCATGTTATCCGGTTTCCCGTTTAACACCGCAAGAAAAGAAGATTTCAACTTGCCATTTTTCTCTCGCAACGCGAATACCCGTTGATACTTAGACATACTGGCAACCAAGACTTCTTCAGGTAATTCTAAGAAGTGATGTGACAGTTTCCCCTTGAAGAAGAAGGGAATTTCTACAAGATTGGCGACTTCCTCAATGAGGTTGTTACGTTCTGAAAAAAAATGGTCGTTGGTGGAGGCGAGGCACCCCTCGCCCCTGCTCAATGCCTCTCGAATCATCTTCTGACGCTCTTGCGGATTGAGGACTACTCCAAATTTCTTGATCTTTTGAAAATAATCTTTAATATTCTTGACCCGGACAGGTTTAGGATGGAGCAACCGATGGCCGCAGGTCACATTCGATGAACGAATGCTCCCCAGAGTGAGGGGAATTGATTTGTCTCCAAAAAATACCAATAACCATCGAATCGGCCGGGAGAATTGTAGAGGCGAAGCATGCTTCGCCTCTACAAATTCCCATCGCATTTTTCTTGTTAATGGAATATTGGCAATCTGCTCACGGATCAAATCGGGAAGAAGAAATTTAGTTTTTTGGCCGGGGATTTTTTTCTCAAGAATCAGATATTCCCCTTTCTTATTCGGGATTTCATGGAAAGAGACTTCTTTTTCGGAGACCTTCTGGCTTCTAAGAAACCCAAGGTAAGATTGTGTCGGTTTTCCTTCAGCGTCCAGTGCCGCCGTTTTAGTCGGCCCCACAATCTGGATATCTTGAGAAAGCTGTTGTGTTTCTAATTCCTTAATATGGATCACTAGACGGCGTGGGGTTCCACGAACCTCCAGCCCTTCAAACCCCAGGCGCGCCTTCTTGAGTGCTTCAGGGAAGGACTTCTTCAAAGTCTCCACCGCCAATTTAAGATGACTACTGGGAAGCTCTTCCACGCCGATTTCGATTAAGAGAGGTTGACGCATTTTTGTTCTATTTTTGATTAATTATATACTTCGCCGACTTTGTCATTCCGACCGAAGTCTCGCCACCGAAGGTGGCGAGACGAAGTGGAGGAATCTTATATACTTTAGATTCCTCGACTCCCTCATCCGCCAAAGGCAGACTCGGTCGCTCGGAATGACAAAATCGCACTATCCTATCTTTTCCAGGTACAGCTCCGCGCACTGCTTTGCCAGGCCGCGGACTTTCCCGATAAACGAAGCCCGTTCCGCTGTTCCAATGGCCCCGCGGGCGTCCAAAACGTTAAACAAATGAGAAAGTTTCAGCACCATATCATATCCCGGGAAAAGCAATTTTTCCTGCTGCAATAAACGCTTCGCCTCTTCTTCATATTTTTGGAACAACTGGCGATTGAGTTCGATGCTACTCTTTTCAAAGTGATAACCGCAATATTCGATTTCCCTCTGACGGTGGACCTGTCCGTAAGTCACGCTGCAGTTCCAATCTAATTCAAAGAGATTAAATTTTTCCTGTAAAAA
>JAHFFC010000002.1 GCA_023248175.1 Candidatus Omnitrophota bacterium
AGTCGCCGTAATCCAAAGCTCTCCCCCTTCGGGCATTGCTTGATCGGCATTCAAGATAATATTAGTGAAAACCTGCTGCAGTTGATTGGCATCTCCCTTGATGTTGGGAAGATCCTGGGCCACTTCCTTGATCAATTTGATGTGGTGCATCTCTAACTGATGCTGGGTCAAATTGAATGTTCGTCTCAGGACCTCTGGTATCGAGGTAGGACAATAAACGGGTTTTTCTTGAATGCCGCTTCGAGAGAATTGAAGAAGGCCTCCGATAATTTGTTTGCAGCGATTGGTTTCTCCCTCGATGATTTGGAGATAACGCTGGAGTTGTTGCTTGATGTTAACATTCTCCACTTGCTCTAATTTCTCCAATGACAACTGAGCATACCCCAACACCCCCCCCAAGGGATTGTTCAGTTCATGAGCTACCCCTGCCCCTAATTGTCCGACAGCGACTAATTTACTTGCCTGCATGAGTTGATTCTGGGTTTCTTGAAGCTTCTGAGTCCTCTCTTCAACTCGCTGTTCCAGAACCTGGCTCCACTCCTCCAGGTCTTTCTTTGCCTGCTGGAGCTGGTCCCTCTCTTGACGGAACTGATGATAAAGAGTTAAATTTTCCATTGCTATTCTCACCTGACTGGACAGAATAGTCAATGCCTCTAGATCGTCTGGGTTCATCGCATCGTAAATAATTCGTTTGCCGGCAATCAAGAATTCCTGATCCCGAAGAGGGGTGACGATCAGAGAAGTACACCCAAAAAGCTCTTCGATTTCTTTGTTGCCTCCTTTAGAGGTTAAAAGAACTGCCTTCCCTTCTGTCATGGTCTTCGATAAGAAAGACCCTCCTTGACTCTCGATTCGTTCCATTTCATCAGCAACGGAAAATCCTACCTGCGCATGGATAAGGCTTCTTTCCTGTTTTTGTTCGAGGATAAGGCTCCGATCATAGTCCAAACGAACCACCAGCGATTCTGTAACAAGCGTTAGGAGTTCCTTGACTTCATGGGTCCGGCTGATCAGTTGTCCAATGGCGTACAAAATGGAAAATACGTTCACCTTCCTGGAAAGTCTCTCTTCTTTTTGTGTCAGTTCCAGGTTGGCCCGGATCGTCATTTTCGCGTGGTTCTCGACATTAGTCTTGGCTTGTCTTAACTCCTCACTCTCTCGTCGGAGGGTTTCATACAGCTCGATGTTTTCCAACCCCACTGAAATTTGTCCCGTGAAAGTCGAAACCAAGTCGAGATCATCTACCGTTAGTGGACGATTGGGGATATTATTACCCACTAACAAAATCCATTTGTGTCTGATGGGAACTGCAATTAAGGAAGTACATTCTAAGAGCCGTTCAATTTGTTCTCTCTCTGAAGATTCTGGCAGGAAATAGACCGGTTTATTTTCTTCTAGTATCTTACTGCAGAAGGCTTCGCCGCTCTGTTCAAATTTGGCAGTCGTACAAGAAGAGAGACCCGCCTCTTCTTGGACCACGAGGCCGCCTCCCTCTTTTTTGCAAACTACCAAAACGCGGTCATACCCCACCTTCTCAACTAGGGTGCGGACGATCAGCTTCAGGAGTTGGCCGATTTCATGAACCTCGCTGATCGTTTCGCTAATTGAACGGATGTTCGCAAGATCACTGCTCCTCTTTCCGTTTTTCATTTATTCCCCAATCGCTAGAATCACCATCGTCTCATTGCAGAACTGGCTCTGGCAATTCTTGCCAATGAACCCAGTCAGCGGTGCCTGTTCCCCGTATGTATAAAACCCCAGTAGATTTGTCTGGGGACCCAGGGTAGACCGAATCGCGTCAATTTCATCCCCTACATGTTCTCCAAGAACTTTATTCCTGGCGATGCAATTGAAGACGAGCGCAAACCGTGGCTGTGGGCATCCCTGCAGAGCTTGCTGGGCTGCTATCCGAGCGGCTTGAATCGCTTCTTCTTTTCCACCGATCATCAGGGTCACCTGACTTCCTTGAGGAACTTCCGCAGCGCAGATAAGAGCGCCATCTTCCCTGACTGTGATTGGATCTCGGATCAGATACTCTGCCGCTCCGGGAAGCGCAATCCCCAACGGATAGACGATCGCCATTCTCGCCAACGGTTCCGCTTTCAGCTCCTCGGCTTTCTTGCCGAAATATCCCTCATAGATTCCGACCGCCGGCGCCCCGTCGATCTCTTCCAAGATATTCCCGTGAGAACGGGTCGCCAAGTGCGGTTCGCCAATCGGCTTCCAGCCATGTCGAACTCCGATCCCGAACTGGATATTTCCACCAAAGAGAATCCCGGGAACCATCCCAGTGAGAACCTGGTCATGATAATACTGGTAGGTCTTCTGAAACAGAAAATCATCCCCCGCCGATCCCCCGACAATGGGAAATCCCTCTCCAACGATTTCCTGTATCCCGCGAACGATGTCTGCCCCATTGCCGACCAGTCCATCAGGCAGGGTTACAAGAACTTTCGCTTTACCATCCTGATAACTCTTCACAACTTCTCTAGCCACTTCCATTCCTGCAGCATGGGCGTCCTTGGCAATATCCCTACCTACCCCAACACTCCACTTTAACGTGTCTGACTTGATCGTCATCACTGCCACCGATTTCCGATCAGGACCTTCAGTGGTGATGTTGCCGGCATCACTGCACCCTAAAAGGGTAGCGTTTCCGGTCACTGAGCGAATCCCTTTGAGAGTTTGCATTTGATCGAATTTAACAGAGGCAAAAACAAACACCAAATCAGCCTCCTTGTTTCCCATTTTCTGGAGTGCTTTTTGTGCGGCTTCTTTTCCTGCTAGAAAGGAATCTAGCTGTTTACTGGACCCAACCCCCGTTTGCATTGCCATAACCTACCCCCCTTGTTTTACTGATAGTAGCCCCTGATATTGATTCTTACCTATCTGGGCTTAATAACAAGTTTACCATATAAAAAAGAAGTTGCAAGAAGGAAGGATAAACAAAAAACCCCGCTTGTGCCGTGTGATTTGCTCAATTCTGAGCCTGTCTTATGAACAGGTGGGAACCTCTCTCTAACTTCTCGCTTCCCGCGCGAAGCAGGCGTGCGTTCCATCAGAGAAGTTTAGCTCCCGTGTACGATTCTGTTGGCCAGAATTGATCTGTCTCAAGCACGAACACTGCAGGGCAAGATTTATTATACTACTAGAGAGGAATCAAAACAATAGAAAATTATCTTCCGAAAAGGAGTTTTGACAGTGAAACATGTTATACTTATTTGGTATCTTTGTGTTGTAGTGGATCAAAGTGATCACGTTGTCAGAACAGCTTATCTGACAAAGCGAATCAAACAAGGAGAACAGCTATGGA
>JAHFFC010000119.1 GCA_023248175.1 Candidatus Omnitrophota bacterium
TTTGTGTGCTGACAGGACATGGGTTAAAAGATCCTGATCGGGCGATCCAAACAATTCCAAAACCCAAAGTCATCCCGCCAAAGATGGAGGCGGTGTTGAAGGCAATCAAAAGTAGATAGTAGATAGGAGATAGGTGTTAGGCGTTAGGAGATAGGCGTTAGGAGATAGGCGTTAGAATTCCTCCCTCCTAACTCCTAGTGCCTACCTCCTAGTCAACTTGGATACTATAATGAAATACGTAATCGTTGTCGGCGATGGAATGGCGGATTATCCTCTGCCAGAATTAGAGGAAAAGACGCCGCTGGAAGTGGCAAAGACTCCCAACATGGACTGGCTTGCCTCAAAAGGAGAGGTCTGGATGGCTCGTACCATTCCACCCAAGATGACACCGGCTAGTGATGTTGGAAATCTTTCCATCCTGGGTTATGATCCTCGAGAGTATTACTGCGGTCGAGCTCCGTTGGAAGCGGCGAATATGGGAATTCAGCTGGCGCTCGATGAAGTCGCTTTTCGGTGTAATTTTATCACGAGCGATAAAGATATATTAGTGGATTATAGCGCCGGGCATATTTCAAGCCAGGAAGCAAAAGTTTTAATCGCCTCTTTGAATGAAGAGATGAGAAGAGAAGGGGTCCGTTTTTACGCGGGGGTCAGCTATCGTCATTTGCTGATTCTGAAGGATTCAAGGTATTCAGCAAGGATGTTGGCAACGGTTGAATGCATCCCTCCTCATGATCTCACCGGCAAGAATTTTCGTAAATCACTCCCCAAAGGGGAAGGGGCGGATCTGCTGATTGAAATGATGGAGCAGGGGCGAAAAGTTCTCAAAGATCATGAGATCAACCGGGTCCGGGTTGATCTTGGAGAAAATCCAGCAACGATGATCTGGTTGTGGGGACAGGGACAGGCGCCGCGAATACCGTTGTTTAAAGAGAAATACGGTTTAACCGGCGGAGTGATTTCAGCGGTTGATTTGATTAACGGGATCGGACGGATCATCGGTTTTGAGGTGATCAAGGTTCCCGGCGCGACAGGATATTACGATACCAACTACGAGGGGAAGGCGGACTACGCGTTGGAGGCCCTAAAGAAAAAGGATTTGGTTCTGATTCACATCGAAGCGGCCGATGAAGCCAGCCACAATGGTGATTTGCGGGAAAAGATGGCCGCAATCGAGAAAATTGACCGTTTAGTGATCGGCAGAATCATGGAAGGATTGAAAGGGGTGGAGTACCGGATCCTGGTCATGCCGGATCATCCGACGGCAGTGGCAAAAAGATCACACACGGCCGATGATGTCCCATTTCTGATTGCCGGAACCGGGATTGTCCCCAATGGTGCAGCTTCGTACAGTGAAACATCTGGAAAATCGTCAGGCATGGTTTTAGAAGAAGGGTATCGCGTAATGGAGCGGTTCATTGCAAGGAGTCATTCCTCTTTGTCATCCCGAGCGATCGAATAAAATGACAAAGATGAATATCATGAAGAACTTAATTGTTCAAAAATACGGTGGGAGCTCGGTCGCAGACCCCGACCGCATTAAAAATGTCGCTAAGCGAGTCATCCGTTACAAACAAGAGGGGCATTCACTGGTCATCGTCGTCTCAGCGTTAGGAGACACTACTGATGAACTGTTAGATCTTGTGGGGCAGATTACAGAGAACCCGCAGGATCGCGAGTTGGATATGCTGCTGGCGACGGGAGAGCAGATTTCTGTCGCGTTGCTGGCGATGGCGATTCATTCTTTGGGACATGAAGCAATTTCATTCACAGGAGCACAGGTGGGGATTGTCACTGATGCTTCTCATACAAAGGCTCGGATCCTTGACATTAACTCCAAACGGATTGAGAAGGAATTAGCTAAAAATAAAATTGTCATTGTGGCTGGATTTCAAGGGGTTAATTTGAACCAAGACATAACTACTCTTGGACGGGGTGGTTCTGATTTGACAGCGGTTGCTCTAGCTAAGGCATTAAGAGCTCCTATTTGTGAAATTTATACTGATGTTGACGGTGTTTACACCGCAGATCCCCGGATCGTCCCCAACGCCAGGAAACTAGAGCGAATCAGTTATGAAGAAATGCTGGAGATGGCATCGCTTGGCTCTCAAGTAATGCAGGCACGCTCCATTGAAGTCGCCAAAAAATTCAACGTGACAATTCATGTGCGCTCGAGTTTTCACAACCAGGAAGGAACCTTAATTTCAGAGGAGGTCAGTTCAATGGAAGAGGTATTGGTCAGTGGTGTAAGTCTCAACAAAAAAGAGGCCAAGGTGACGGTTTGTGATGTGCCGGATAAACCGGGAGTTGCCGCCAAAATCTTCGGCGATATCGCCAATGCCGACGTGAATGTAGATATGATCGTACAAAATGTCAGCCGGACAGGGCAGACCGATATTTCGTTTACCGTTGACAGTACTGAACTCAAGAAAGCGATCAAGGCAGTTGAGAAAGTTGCTCGCGGAGTCAAAGCCGGACAGGTCGTTAGTGATGAGGATATCGCAAAAGTTTCGATTGTCGGCGTTGGGATGCGAAGTCATACTGGTGTCGCCGCAAAGATGTTTGAAGTGCTGGCTTCAAAGAAAATCAATATTGAGATGATTTCAACTTCAGAGATCAAGATTTCCATTTTGATTCGTAAAGCGCACGCCGAAGAGGCGGTAAGGGCTTTACATGATGCGTTTGAATTAGGGAAGAATAAAAAGTAACTCACCTTAGAAGGTGGGACACAGGGGAACTGCGTGAGGTGAGAAAGTAATTGTGAAAATCACACTCTACGACACCACATTACGGGATGGAACGCAGGGCGAAGGGATTTCTCTCTCCGTCAACGATAAGCTGCGACTTACACAGCGAATGGAAGAATTTGGCATCCACTACATCGAAGGGGGATGGCCGGGGTCTAATCAAAAAGATGCCGAGTTTTTCCAAAAAGCGAAGAAACTCAAATTCAAAAACGCCAAACTCACAGCTTTCGGCAGTACGCGCAGAGCCGATTTGTCTGCCGCTGAGGATCCGAATCTAAAAGCCCTTTTGAAAGCCGAGACCAAAGCAGTCACGATCTTCGGCAAAAGCTGGGATCTCCACGTGAAGGAAGTTTTCAACATCCCATTAGAGAAAAATCTTGACATGATCCGAGACTCTATCCAATTTCTCAAGAAACAGGGACGTGAGGTCATCTATGACGCCGAACATTTCTTCGATGGATACAGACAGAATTTCGAATACGCCTTGTCAACCTTGAAGGCGGCTCAAGAGGCCGGAGCC
>JAHFFC010000120.1 GCA_023248175.1 Candidatus Omnitrophota bacterium
TCTCCTCTATACTTATTTCAAACAGCTGTTTGCTCAGGTGACCAATCCTCCGATTGATTCGATCCGGGAAGAATTGGTCATGTCGCTTTATACGTTATTGGGACAGCGGCGGAGTATGTTTGAAGAGACCGAACAACATGCGGGGATGCTTCAGCTCATGACACCGATTTTGGCCAATCTTGAATTGGAATCAATTCGGCAACTCAAGGATCGGGAGTTTGCAAGCGTCACACTGAAGGCACTTTTCCCGGTCAGCGACGGGGTGGAGGGGCTCCAGAAGGCTGTCCGTCGTCTCTGCCAAGAAGCCAGTCAGGCGATTGATCAGGGGAAAAAAAATTTGATTTTGAGTGACAAGGGAATCGCCCAAGAACAGGCGCATATTCCGGCCCTTCTGGCCGTCGGAGCGGTGCATCATCATTTAATCCGTGAAGGGAAACGGATGAAAGCCAGTCTCATCAGTGAAACAGGAGAGGCAAGAGATGTCCACCACGCGGCTCTGCTCATTGCTTATGGAGCCAGCGCAGTCAATCCTTATCTGGGATATGAGATTATTCGTAGTTTGATTGAGGCAGGGGAGTTTAAGGATTTGGAACTTTCCAATGGATTAAAAAATTACAAAAAAGCACTGGATGAAGGAATCTTGAAGATCATGTCGAAGATGGGAATCTCGACGGTCTCTAGTTACCACGGAGCACAGATTTTTGAAACAATCGGATTGCACCCGCAATTAGTGGAAGAATGTTTTACCGGGACTTCTTCAAAGATTGGGGGGATTAGTTACACTGAGATCGCCGCCGACATCTTGAAATGGCACAAGGTGGCCTTTCCTGAAAATGGAGCAGAGCCGGCAGTAGAGGCTGGTGGGTATTATCGCTTCAAACGGGATGGGGAGTATCATGCCTTTAATCCCGACGTTATTCGTACTCTCCATGCCGCGGTTGAAAGTGGGAACTGGGAGGATTACAAGAAGTTTTCAGAATTAGTAAACCATCGCGATCCAGTTGCTTTACGGGATCTACTGGATTTTGTTTACCCTGAGCAGAGTCGAAGGGTTAAACGCGAACCCGTTCCCATCGAGGAAGTCGAAGCGATTGAGGAGATTCAAAAAAAATTCTGCGTTTCTGGTATGTCCCACGGAGCGCTCTCACGTGAAACGCACGAAACACTGGCGATGGCGATGAACCGAATCAGAGGAAAAAGCTCCAATGGTGAAGGAGGAGAGGATCCGTCTCGTTATTATGTAGTGAAGAATGGCGACTCGCCTAACAGCAGTATCAAACAAGTAGCTTCTGGCCGGTTTGGTGTAACGCCAGAGTACCTGGCTTCGGCAATTCAGTTTGAGATCAAGATGGCACAAGGATCTAAGCCAGGAGAAGGAGGACAACTTCCTGGGCATAAAGTAACTCCTGAAATCGCGGCCAATCGCCATACGGTTCCGGGGGTGGCGCTGATTTCACCTCCGCCGCATCACGATATCTACAGTATCGAAGATTTATCACAGCTGATTTATGATCTGAAAACAGTGAATGCTCGTGCGACCATTTGCGTTAAGCTGGTCGCCGAAGCGGGCGTGGGAACGATCGCCGCCGGTGTCGCCAAAGCGCACGCGGATACGATTCTCATCAGCGGACACGACGGCGGAACCGGAGCTTCTCCGCTTTCCTCTATTAAGTATGCCGGCAGTGCGTGGGAACTGGGGCTTTCCGAAGCGCAGCAGGTGCTGGTCCTCAACGATCTCCGTGGCAGAGTCAGGCTCCGCGCCGACGGCGGACAAAAAACAGGCCGAGACATTGTCATGGCGGCGATTCTTGGAGCCGAAGAGTATGGATTTGGGACCGCGCCGGTGGTGGCGGCAGGATGCTGTATGGTACGGCAGTGCCATTTAAATACTTGTCCTGTCGGTGTCGCGACTCAAGATGAAAAACTTCGTGCTAAATACAACGGGCCGGTTGAGCATGTTGTCAACTACTTCAATTTTGTGGCGCAGGAAGTTCGTGAGATTCTATCACAGTTAGGATTCAGAAAATTAGACGATATCGTTGGCCACACAGAATTGTTAACAAGAAAACCAGTAGAACAGTTCAAAGATCATCCCAAAGCGGCCAAGGTGGATCTCTCCAGAATCTTAACGCAAGTGGATCCTGAACATCAGAGACCCTGGATGCACACGCAGGAGAGAAATGACTGGGATGAAATTCCTTTCGACAATTGGTTGATCCAGAACTGCCAAGTCGCGCTGGCAGGATTGGGACAGATTCGGTTAGAGTCTCCGATTCAAAATATCAACCGTGCCGTAGGAACCCGACTCTCGGGAGAGATTGCTCGACGGTACGGAAATACAGGACTCCCCGATGGAACCATCGAGGTGAAATTCCGCGGCAGCGCTGGGCAGAGTTTTGGAGCTTTTTTAATCCGGGGAGTTCGTCTGATCCTCGAGGGGGAAGCCAACGATTACGTCGGCAAAGGAATTGGCGGCGGAGAAATCATCATTTATCCTCCACGAGAGAGCAAGTTTGATTGGAGGCACAACACCATCATTGGAAACACGGTTATGTACGGTGCTACCGGCGGGATTCTCTACGCCGCGGGTCTGGCTGGCGAACGGTTCTGTGTTCGTAACAGCGGCGGTCGCGCCATCGTGGAAGGACTCGGTGATCATGGATGTGAGTATATGACCGGTGGGGTCGTTGTTGTCCTTGGAAAAGTGGGACGCAACTTCGGCGCCGGAATGACCGGCGGGCTCGCTTTCGTCCTCGATGAAAACGATGAACTCCCACAACTCTATAATCCGCAGCTGATTCAGTTGGAACAGATCGAGGCAGATGCCGATGTTGAAATCCTCAAAGGGATGATCCACCAGCACGCGGAATATACCGGCAGTCTTTTTGCCAAAGAAATTTTGATTCGCTGGACGCATTATCTCCCGTTATTCCGCAAGGTCGTTCCAAAAGCTCAGGTCGCCAAAATCGAAGCGGCAGTGGGGGCGATGAAGAAATAAGGATCACTTGAAATTAAGGTATAATGAAATAGATTTCCCCGTGGTCTTGCCACGGGGTACCACATAAATCCCCTCTCCCCCAACTGGGGGAGAGGGTTAGGGTGAGGGGAGATGACAACTGATGAAGATTAACCCTCACCCCGGCCCTCTCCCTTAAAAAGGGAGAGGGGGATGAAAAGATACCCCGCAGCTTCAGCCGAAGGCTGATCTTCTGCCAGAGGCAGATCCGCCTCAGGCGGAGCCTCAGGTATGATGCTGCG
>JAHFFC010000121.1:0-1794 GCA_023248175.1 Candidatus Omnitrophota bacterium
GTGGTGTAGCCTGGTTTAACACATCGCCCTGTCACGGCGAAGATCGCGGGTTCAAATCCCGTCGGCCCCGTTCTGCTATGCCCTTTGACAACTAAGATTCCGGTGGGGCTTCGCAGAAACGTTGTTCTGCTTTCTGTTGAGCAAAGAGGAACGTTGCTGCGAAGCCGCACTGGGTTATTTAATTGCCAGCGGCGTAGCAGAATGCCCTTTGACAACTAAGATTCCGGTGGGGCTTCGCAGAAATTTAAAGCTTTTTCTTGAGGTATTTGAGCCACTCCACTTCAAATTTATCCGTACGGATATTGAGTTCGCTTTGAATCAGTCCTTCCACCGGAAGTTTTTTCTCGCTGGCCTCCAGCAGATGGCGGAGCTTATAGAATCCCCACCGGTCAATGATGAAGCTGACGATGGAATAAGACTGCGCGTAGGCAAGCCGGATTTTTTCGGTGTCAGTAAGGGTTCTGAAGTCCTCGGAGAGTTGTTTTAAGGTAAAGAGCTTCCCCGCAAGATAGGCATTTCGGAGCGGAGCGGGATCGAATTTGGCAAAGAGGTAGCCGTGGTAGTCGGCAAGTCCCTCATTGAGCCAGATGGGACAGTTGCCGGCGGTGATGTCTCGAATCACGGCGTGCGTGTACTCATGCCAGATAATTTGCTTGAACCGGCTATTTTCAAGATTTCCATTACTGGGAATTGGAATCCGGATTTTTCCGTCGTAGGCGCCGCTGGACCATTCTGGTACCTCATGGAGTT
Organism: Candidatus Omnitrophota bacterium; assembly: GCA_023248175.1. Lineage (GTDB taxonomy): Bacteria > Omnitrophota > Gorgyraeia > JACOVV01 > JACOVV01 > JACOVV01. The sequence continues at coordinate 751 of JAHFFC010000121.1, forward strand.
TGCGATAATCTTCTTCCGCGTAAAGAATGACGGCAACCGTATGGTGGGGGTAGTAATGAAGATTTTGGCCGACTTCCCGGAAAGCTTTCCGAAGCGTCTGCTTGAGGTCGTAGATGTTATAAGAAACAGAAATCTCTTTATTGAACTTAATATCAAAAATTTCGGTTTCCGCTAACTTCATCCCTTTTTCCAGTCGTTCATCTCCGGTAATTTTTTCCAGCCGCTTTCCAATTTCTGAAGAATCACCAGAAAGTTTCTGAGCCTTCAAGAGGAGTTCTTTGGCTTTGCTCATCTGTTGTGAATAGTAATAAACGTCCGACAAGGCAATCATGGCGCCGACGTTATTGGAATCATACTGGAGAGCTAAGTCCAGATTCTTTTGGGCTCCGCTGAAATCGCCTGAGAGATAGCGTTCTTGTCCCGCGGCGATCAGCATCTGCGAGAAATTTTTCTGGTATACTTTCTGACCCGGATGCAATTCGACGGCTAGCTGTAAGCAGGGGAGGGCCCCAGAGACTTTCTGCTCATTGGCCAAGCGAACCCCTTTTTCATTAAAGAGGTAGGCGAAAGTTCTTTGCGAAGCGGGATCCATGCTTCGGACGGTATCGGCAAGAGAAGGATCTGTTTGTTCGATCGCCTCTTGGGTCTGGTTGGTCCGGGCTAAGTTCACGATATTACGGGCGCGAGTATGATCCGACTGAAAAGCGGGAGTTTCCTGGGCCTGCCCAACAGAAGAACAAAAGAAAAGAACTGTTAAAGAGGAGAGAAAAGAATATCTCAAGGGGATATTTGGCACGAAATGCATTTTAAGATGAGAGGCAAGGCTCTGTCAATAGCTCGTTGACACTTTGCTTCAGTATTTGCTATGATTTAGGTTCTCCCTAAGGCCGTGGAGCACTGCACGTGAAGTCTGTTTGGTTTGCGCTTCACGTTTCACGCTTCACGAGCGACGGTTTTTAGGGGGCGAGTGGCGGAACGGTATACGCTGTGGACTTAAAATCCACTGGGCGTAAGCCCTTGAGGGTTCAAATCCCTCCTCGCCCA
>JAHFFC010000121.1:1894-3195 GCA_023248175.1 Candidatus Omnitrophota bacterium
GGGCGCATAGCTCAGTTGGTTAGAGTACTTCCTTGACATGGAAGGGGTCAGAGGTTCGAGTCCTCTTGCGCCCATTCTTCTTCGCCCTTCGACAAGTAAGATGATGGTAGGGCTTCGAAGCAATTTCGTTCTCATACAGGGCGAAGAAGAATGTTGCTACGAAGCTCTACCATTGTTTCAGTTGAGAAGAGCGAAGTAAAACAGATGAAAATGATCATAGATTGAACAATGGCAGAGCCACCGAAACTATCACCCTTAGAAACCCTCCGCCACAGTGCGGCGCATATTTTGGCGCAGGCGGTAAAACAGATCTATCCGGAGACCAAAATTGCCATTGGGCCACCGATTGATGAAGGTTTTTATTACGATTTTGATCGCAAAGAGCCGTTTACTCCTGAGGATATCGAAAAGATCGAAAAACGAATGAAAGAGATTATCGCAAGGGATTACAAATTCGAGCGAAGTGAAGTCCCCCAGGAGGAAGCTAAGAAAATCTTGGAAAAACTGAAAGAACCTTACAAGTTAGAAATTCTTGCAGGAATTCCTGATCCTATTGTTTCCTTTTATCAGGATGGAGATTTCATGGATCTCTGTGAAGGTCCTCATGTTGCCTCCACCGGAAACGTCAAGGTTGTCAAACTGCTTTCTATTGCCGGAGCCTATTGGCGCGGCAGTGAGAAAAATCCAATGTTGCAGAGAATTTATGGCACCGCGTTTCCGACCCAACAGGAGCTGGATGAGTTTTTACGGGTCCGAGAGGAGGCCAAACGGCGGGATCACCGGCGCCTGATGGTAGAACTGGAGCTGATGAGTATCCAGGAATCTGCAGGCGCGGGATTGGTTTTCTATCATCCCAAAGGGGCATTGGTTCGTTATTTGATCGAAGAGAAGATACGGCGGGAACATTTGAAGCGTGGCTATCAGTTTGTCAGTACGCCTCATCTTTTGAAGAGTGACATCTGGATCCGATCGGGGCACTATCAGAATTATAAAGAGCTGATGTTTATCTTTAAGAATGAGGATGGTCAAGAATACGGCGTCAAGCCGATGAATTGCCCTGGGCATATTCTGATCTATCAATCCCGTACCCGAAGCTATCGAGAATTTCCTTTGCGATTTTTTGAACTGGGGAACGTTTATCGGAACGAAAAATCAGGAGTTCTGCATGGGACGTTGCGGGTGCGTGGATTCACCCAGGATGACGCGCATATCTTTATCATGCCAGAGCAATTAGAAAGAGAAGTAGATTCTATCTTGGATTTTACCTTTGAAATCTTAAAACAATTCGGTTTTAAAGAGTA
>JAHFFC010000122.1 GCA_023248175.1 Candidatus Omnitrophota bacterium
GATCACCTTGTGAGAATTCTGTGTTATCTCGACAAACTCCAATCCGAGACGGTATTGATCCTCTGAATAAGGAAGCTTTTGAATCCAAGCTACTTTTGCTAATCCCGTAAAACGTTCATGCGTTCTCATTACTCCCCCTTCGATTTGAACCTTCGTAAAAAGAGGAACAAAACGAGAAATGATCACCGATATGCCGCCCACTCCGATATCTCTGGCTAAACTGCCGTGCGCGTCGTGGCTATTCAACCTCCGGATCTGAACCGGCTCCGAAAAAGGCCAGCGCGTAAACTTCCGTCGTTCGTAGAGGGTTTCCACGTTATTGAACCTTTACTATGGTTTCTTGAACCTCTTTCTCGGTCAGCGGTTGCCCATGCATTGCCTTGGTATAAACAGCAGGATCGGTAGGAGCATCCACCATTGGCGCAATAACCACATAAGGAATCTTTTTCTCTCTCAGATGGTCAGTAATTCCGTAAGAATGGAAACCACCGGCAATGAGTACCAACCGATTTTGTTCTATCTCCCCCATTTTGGAAAAAGCATTTTCAAAAAGAATTTGATCCCGCTTCTGGGCCAATTCATAAAATTGTCTGAAAGGGGTTAAGTCCGGCAGAACTACTTGAAGTTTTTCCGTGGCAAAGGACTCCCATGTTGGCATCTGAGGTTGATATTCTTTCCATTCAGCAGGAGTCATCTCTAACTTGACAAAGCGGACAAATAAGCCCGTAAGCCGGCTCCATTGGACATACTCTTTCTCAGAAGGAGACCCAACCAATGCCAATCGAATTTCCTGTTCAAGCCGATCCAATTCACCCGTGCTGGTTAAACCAACCATGAGAGCTCCGGTCTGTTCCCCTTTTAAGATATTCAGTAATTTGGTGGTTTCTGGGTATTGGCTCATGTCAACCGGATTTTTCTCTAAAATTTTGCTCAGTTCCTGCAAATAGTCTTTCAGGCCGCTGACTCCCTGCCGAAATGCCTCAGCAATCTGTTCGTAACGCAACAGTCCCTCCGAGGCATACTTTCCATAATTGGAGTGGACTTTCTTGAGAACCTGTTCGGCTAACTCAACGGTCTCTTTTTGAACCTTCTGCGTCTTCTCCCAAACGTTCCAGTGCTCTGTGTAGATTTCTTGATCTTCGATCCCCCATAGAGTAAATGGCACTGAGTAACTTGCCGCCGGTTGTGAGTGAAGAATCCATTCATACTCAGCCCCTGTCAAGCGGGCATCGTTGAGAAAATACCGGACGACTTTCTCTTTGAGATTGGGTTTGTCAATGTTGAAGAGAGAATCATCAAATCCCCCATCAGCCCCTTCCACGCAAACCAGTTTGAATTGATGCTGTCCTACCAAGTCCCTTAAAATCGCCGAGATGTGAACTTGAGCCGGGGGATTGGCGTGTGCATCCTGAATATGAACTACTAAAGGAGAGAGTTTTGGGGCCGCGTACTCAATGATAAAACCGTCTTTGGAAGGGATCTGAATATTCCAAGGATTGTCACTCTTTACCAATTGCTGAGGTGTTACAGCCCGCTTGTTCCAGATGGAGCGCGCTTCGTCAGCCCCTGCCAATGAGACGACAGAGAAAAAGATTAATCCCGTGAACAGTAACGATTTACGTTTTTTTATCATATCCAGATGGTTCCCGCAGAACGTACCAAGTATACCACAAATCGTCACGTTCCCTCAAGGAGAATGAAGTCTCCCCGCAGCATCATGCCAGAGGCAGATCAGCCTATGGCTGAAGCTGCAGGGTATCATGCAAAACTTGAAGAAGAACAAAAACAGAATTTCATCCTTCATGGGGTTCTTTTCGCCTGAGGCGGGCACTTCGACTCGCTTCGCTCGCTCAGTGCAAGCTCACTTCACTACGCTTCGTTCAGAATGACAGCACTGCGTAAGGTGAATTAACAATTTAAATGCATACACCAAAACGTTTCTAAGAATTGTGATTGCCACTATGTATTCTTTAGCCACTTGTACATTAACTCCACCTTCAGATGTTTTCGGATCATCCATGCCAGTCGGTCGAATTGGACGGAACGATTCCATAAATCTGAGGGATTTTGCAAAGGAGGCAGTTCCTTTGATGCGCGGATTTGGTTTAGGAAAAATCGCCGAAAGCCCACTGACTCAAAGAGGCCATGAATGTAACAACCCCATATTCTGTCATCTGGACTGACAGATCCATCCATGTCAGAAATCGGATCTCCTCCCCGCTCAATCAGTTTAAAAGCTCTTCGTATCCCTTCCCTACACTCTGTAAAACCCATATGGATTTCATATCCGTTTACCTCTTCACCACTCTCCAGATGGACTGCCCTCACTTGTGCAGTTACCTTTTTTGAACCAAACCGCGTCATTAAAGGGAAAAATCCAAATCCCTGCATTTCTTTCCTCATTCCTTCAACGCAATCTGGATCCAGTATTTTTTCTCCAAGCATCTGATAGCCGCCGCAAATGCCGAATAATCGCATCCCTTGTTTGACGCCTTGCTGAATAAAAGAAAATAGTCCAGTTTGGTGGAGAAATTCTAGATCGGCTATGGTGCTGCGAGTTCCGGGTAAGATTAATAAATCGGGTATTCGCGAAGGGACTTCAGTGATATAGCGTAATTCGACATCGGGTTCTGCCATCAAGGGATCAAAATCGGTATGATTAGAGATTCGTGGAAACTCAACGACGTGGATCCGAATCTTGGGAATCTTGGGGACAGTCCCCATTCGGGGACAGTCCCCATTCTTTCGCTTAGCCCAAAAAACTTGATCTTCCTCCTCGACGCGAAGTTCTGAATCATAAGGGAGTACTCCAAGTACAGGCCGTGCCGTCTTTTCTTCTAAATACCAAAGCCCCGGTTCTAAAATTGAACGGTCTCCCCTGAATTTGTTGATTAGGAATCCCTTGATTCGATCGCGATCCCGCGGTGGTAATAATTCTAACGTTCCTACCAGTGACGCGAAAACACCCCCAAATTCAATATCCCCGACTAAAATGACAGGGGCGTTCGTCATCTGTGCAATCCTCATGTTGACGATGTCATGTTCATAGAGATTGATCTCCGCAGGAGACCCAGCTCCCTCGATGACAATGAGATCATATGAATTTCTGAGCTGTTCCAACGACTGTTCAATAACAGAGATTAACTTGGGCTGGTATTCCTGATACTGGCGGGCATCCATCATTCCAATGGG
>JAHFFC010000123.1 GCA_023248175.1 Candidatus Omnitrophota bacterium
GGAGTTTAAATAACGGGCTAGTTGATAAACCGACGATAAATCCTTTGGGGTCGCGTTTCGAATGAGGAACATAATCGGATATAATGGTATATAGATATACCATAAAATAACCGATTAGGGTAGCCTCTATTAATAGGTTTTGGATTGTCCCATGGCACGGGATTCAGCCACCTTTAAAAGAGACTGGATGTCTTCCCCATCCATGGGGTAGGTCGCGGTCCCAGCGAGAACCAATAGCTCCTTCAGCCGCCCGTCGCTGTGGACAGCATCCAGGACTCTTTTTTGAAGATTTTTAGCCCCCAGTTCATCGGTTTCTGCTAAGATACCCACCAGCGAGTTCTCTTGATAGCGAAGAAATTGATCCTGGTAACGGAGGTCGCGCCGCAGAACGGTCTCCAGAAGAAGAAGAGCAGATGCCTCTTGACTTTTTGGCAATTTGAGCAAGACTAAAGAAACTGGTACTTTTTCTTTCATGGAATACCCCCTTTTCCTAATCCTAATAGTAAGTTTACCTGACGAAGGAGTGACTTGCAAATGAGAAGGGATGATTAAAATCTATAACCACATAATTTATATATTGTTATGAACTTATCCACAGGTTCAATTTTGATCTCGATCCCCCATTGTTCCACTCAGATTCCTCCGGAATTGAGGCAACGGATAAACTTTACTAATGTTCACCTTAAACGGGAGACCGATCTACTGACTGACCAACTCTTCGATTTTAAAGAATTCCTAACCGTGAAGGCACCCTTCTCAAGATACGTAGTTGATTTAAACAGACACCGGGATAGCGAGGGGGAAAAAGGAGTGATTGTGACGACTGATTTTGACAACCAGCCCATCTACTCTGCTGGAGACATCCCCTCCTCTAAAGAGCGCCAAGAGAGAATCGAGAAATACTGGCTCCCCTATCATCAAGAACTGGAGCAAGAACTAAAATCTCCCTCTGTGCGGTTTTTCATGGATGCCCACTCCATGCGGCCGGTCGGTTCGGCGAAAGCGCCCGATCCAAGAGAAGAACGAGCTGACATCGTGTTGAGTAATTTGGGAACAACTACCGGCAAGATTCGTCCTGAGATCGGCTATCTGAGCTGTCCTTGGGAATGGCTCTTGATAGCCGAGGGAATTTTAGAGGAACTCTGGCGCCCGCATCCAGTGGAAATTGTCTTTAACGATCCCTATTACGGCGGCTACATCACCCAACGCTACAGCGATCCTCGTTGGCAGGGACATAAACCGGGACTTCAAATTGAGGTGAATCGAAAATTGTATCTCAATTGGGATACACAGGAACCCCTTTCTCATAAAATCACACAGCTTCGCCAGATTTTCGGAGAGTTTTTACAGCGGTGGTCAAAATGGCTGAGTTAAGCCGCAAAAAGAAATTTTGCTTTTCTCTCTTCGCCACCCTTTTTTTCTATCTTATTTTTGAACTAGTGATCAGTACCTTTCTTTACGCTAAAAATCTTTTCAGCCCCCCAGTTGACCTCTGGTTTTTAGAAAATTCAGGAAAGACGGTTCAATTTGATCCGATCCGCGGTTATAAATTGACCTCTCTCCCCTCTCGTTTCGCAAAAGTCAGTTTTGGAAAAGTGGAATACGTGGGGACTTTTCGCGGAAACTCACAAGGGTTTCCCGATCGTGACGATTTCTTTCCTCCCCACGGTGATTCTAAGAAGACCCGGATTGCCGTCTTTGGCGATTCTTTTTCCGCCGCCCAATACCTCCAAAAGAACTGGCTTGATCAGGTTGAAGATGCCGCGCGACAGAAAAGTATCCCTCTGGAGCTACTGAATTTCTCAGTGGATGGGGCAGGACTGGCAAACTGGTGGAGTATTCTAACCAGGCTTGTCCAACCAGAGCATTATCAAATCGACGGTATTCTTTTCGCTGTCTATCCGGGAGACTTGCGAAGAACATTTTCCATTGCCGAACACCGAGGCTATCAGCATCATATGTTTGCACGAGTCCCCTCATGGGACCCTAACCAATGGCCAAAAACTCTGGACCAAGCACGTCTCTATTTGAAACAGAGGGGAGGATACATCCTTTCATCGGAGAATTTTGAAAAAGCACTCCAAGGCAAGTGGCGTCCGGATACAAAACCCTATTGGCGTCCCTTTATTGCCACCGAATCAGGGATTCTTGCTAAAGAAACATTCGTGATTGTCAAGAAATGGATCAAAAAGTGGTTTCATATTAGTACTCCCTCTTTCAGTTCATTTGAGCCTGAACGACGTGAGCTTATTGAGCAAATATCGCGTTTTTCTGAAACGAACAACCTCCCCGTTTTTGTTGTCCGAATTCCCTCACAACAGGAATTACTCGAAAAATCTCCTCCCCCTGACGATGTTGTCCATTTCGCCAAAATGCTCAATGCGAATCTGATTGACGGAAGCGAGGCGTTTGTAGGTTTAGATAAAAAGGAGATCCAAGCTCAGTTTTTTAAATACGATGGGCACTGGAATCAATCGGGATCGGATCGGTTTGCGGCGTTTATTTTCAGAATCTTCAATACGTCGGCATGTTGGGATCAATCTCTTGGGCCCAGGCGGTGATGCCGCCTGCTACCGATTTGACCTTCGTAAAGCCAAGCTGGTCGCGGAGGATTTGGAGAGCTTGCATGCTACGGCCACCGGATCGGCAGTGAATTACAATCTCTTCGTCTTTCTTTAGCTTACTGATGTGATTCTGGAATTCACTCAGTGGCATCAACTCTGCTTGATTGAGATGGCAGATTTCCCATTCATGCTGTTCCCGGACATCAATGATGCGGACTTTTTTGCCGGATTTGATGATACGATCAAGCTCTTTAACGGAAATTTCCAAAGAATCAGTCTCCTCTTGGATCGGCGCCTGTTGTTGATTCTCCGGTACCACCCCGCAGAACTGGTTGTAATCAATCAGATGATGAATCGTGCGATGCTTTCCGCAGAGGGGGCACTCTTCATTCTTGCGAAGCTTCACTTCTCTGAATTGCATCTTAAGAGCGTTGACAAGAAGCAACCGTCCGATCAAAACATCCGATTCACCCAAGATCAGTTTGATCGCCTCGGTTGCTTGAATCACGCCGACAAGCCCCGGGAGAACCCCTAACACACCCCCTTCCGCACAACTAGGAACTAATCCCGGTGGTGGAGGCTCTGGATAAAGACAACGATAGCAAGGTCCTCTTTTGGCATCGAA